>NZ_JBJDRF010000076.1:0-20718 GCF_044987305.1 Novosphingobium sp. ZW T3_23 | reverse complement strand
CCTGCTGGAGCCGATCGGAAACATCCCGCCCGTCGAAGCCGAGCAACGCTACTACGCCATGCTGGACGACGTCCCACTGGCTGCCTAATTTAAGAAAACTGGCCTCCGGCAATCCCGGGGCGGTTCAAACACCCTGGGTATCACCTGCCTTGGCAACGAGCCGAGGGATGTCTTCCATCAGCTGGTCCTTGGCGTCTTGACGCCCCAGATCGTCAAACAAGTAAAGAGAACCTTCGTCGCGCGGATTGTAACTGAGCATGTTGAGGCCGGGTCGCCCATAATGCGCTTGTTGCGATGCGTTGTTGTGAAGGATGTCGTTGTAAACCTGTCGCGCCCGGTAGGAATTTGCGAAATGGACGAACCAGTACCGCCAGCCGTTGGGGTTGTGGATCGAGAATGGGCTCACATAGGGGGCACTGGTACCAAGGGCTTCGAAGACTATGCGTTCGGCGGCGCCGAGCCACTCCTTCCGGCTCATTGCGCCTTCGAGCGCCACAAGGTCATTGGGCGCAAGGTCAAGGTAGCTGAGTTGTTGGGCCAGGAGTCTGGGATTGCTCTTGCGCAGGAAGGCAAGCAAGGCTTCGATCATGAAGGTATAGAATATCTCGACCGATCGGCGCGAGCGCATGATCGCCATGATGGTGCTCAGCTGAACGTGGCTGTGCCCGCACTGGTCCAGGTTGAAGACGACGTTGGTATAGCCATCGTTCGCAAGCAAGGTCTCGATCCGCGGGTAGACGACTTCAAACCGGCCATTGAGGTATTGAGTGCGAAGGTGAAGCTTGGGACATTCCTGGCGTGCCAGCGCCAGCGCAGGGGCCATGTTCTGCTTCAGGAGCTCGATGGCCTCGCTTTCTCCGTCGTTGAGGATGAGGAGGCACTCGATCTCGACGAGGGCGAGGCCCTCGGCGGCGCGCCGGATGTTGACCTCGTTGAGCGCGGTTCGAAGTACCTCGACGAAGATGAGCGGTGATCCTGGCGAACCGCACTTGTATTTGCCGGCTCCGGAAAAACCGTCGACGATCGAGAACCGGAACCTTGTCTGCTGGGGGTGCCCCAGGCGAACCCTCAGATATTGAGTGAAATACTCACGCAGGATCCGATGCTTGCGCCTCGAATGCTCCTCGAGCGTCGCACCGTCGGCCCATTCATACGCCTTTTCGACCATTCGCCCCTGATCGCCCTTTTTCAGATATGCATGTGTGCCACCTGGGGCATTTCATCCCAGGTTTGCCCCCGATATATGCGGCCATTCGCCTTCTTCGAGCGCCGCTTGTTGTCTTTCCCCCAGGTGCCCCATTGCTTGAAGAAGAAGGCGGTTTCGTAGTCGCAGCACTGATCGTGGATCTCGTCGATCCATTCCTCCCGGATCGGCCGGGCGGATCGCCCGCTCTCGCCGCCGACGATTGCCCAGTGGATTTCCGAAAGATCGATATCTCCGACGGGTCCGATCAGCGGCTCGAAGGAGATGAAGCGGATCGAGGCGGGAACCTGGCGCAGGTGCTCGATCCGGCTGACGGCGTCTGCGTCCTCGACACTGGTGCCGAGCCATACGTTGGGCAGAACCGCTCCGGGGAAGGTGCTGAGCAGCTGCGCCATGCGCTCGGGGCGCTTTGTGAGGATCTGGTAGGAGTGCCGCGGGGTCTCGCGCATCACTTGCCAGACGCGTACGATGAATTCATCGCTGACGTCGTCATGGAAGAGATCGCTCATCGAATTGACGAAGATCTTGCGCGGCTTTTTCCATTTGCGGGGAATGTTGAGCGAGGCGTGATCCTCACGGGCGATACCGGTCCAGATGGTCCGCTTGCCGCTCTTGCGCGTAAGGCCGGCATACTTTTCGATCTTCATCGCTTCGAGGCGGCGCGCCATCTCCATGGCATAGCAGTGGGTACAGCCTGCCGAGACGATCGTGCAGCCGGCGACCGGGTTCCAGGTTGCATCGGTCCATTCGATCTGCGTTTCAGCCAATTCCCTTCTCCCCCTTCGTCATTACCCGAGCAATGTCGGGACGATCCAAGGTTGCGGCCACAGCGGCGACTAGACCGGATGGTAGACGCACGTCAGGCCCCCGGGTCGTTCGGGTGGATAGCCAGGGTTGTGACGAAATTGGAAACATAGAGAAATCGCATTACGAGATAGGGTGCGCCTGCAATGCCAGCCTTGTTGACTCCTGTCACTTCGATAATCAACGGCTAGGTTATTCAGAGGTTTACTTTTTGGGAGGATGCGGAGTAGCCGGCGTGATCGCCTGTCATTCGACAGCGCCGAAATAGGCCGCGACCTTGGTCGTGCCCGGGCGCCGAGATTAAGTCGCGCACGGTTTCTGCGCTGCTCTCGTCAGCGGCTCCAGGCGATCGTTTGCGGCGCCTGAAACCTTGCAGGCGAGGGAAGGATGAGACGCTGAGCCTCGGTTTCGTGAGTGGCGGACCTGTGCGTGTGCCGCATTGCTTCCTTGCGCCAAGGCTGCCGGACGAGCTCAGGCTATTCCCCGCTTTCGAGGCGATCATCTCCGATACGATCTCGATCGATTAGCGATTACAAAGTCTGCCTTTCGGCACGGGCTGGCTCGCGCCCGTCCGCCTCAGCGCTGCACCCGGTAATCGTCATCCGGGACCTGCTTACGTCGCGCCCAGTCGAGGAATTTCACCGTTCCGGCTGAACGCAGTTCTGCCGCGATGCGCGCCAGCCTTCGAGAGCGGACACCATGCTTGGCAAGAACTGCCGGCCAGACGTCTCCATACCGGATCGAAGCTGGTGCCTCAGGGATCATGGCAAGCAGTGCGGCGCGCGCGGCCTGCTCCTGCTCCGCCATCCACTTGGTGGCAAATTCGTTGCCTGTCGGCGCACCCGCGAACATGTCGTTCATCAGTGTCGCCTGTGCCCGTCTGTCGGCCTTGAGCTGGTCTCGCACGATATCCTGGGCTTTCAGGGCGTCGTGCTGGCATTCGCGAAACACCTCGATCCCAACGTCGCTGCGCGTCGCATAGATGAGGGAGTAGAATGTGCGATCCTTGGTGGGATAGAGTACGGGCGTTTCCATGACGTAGGGATACCGGCCGAGCCGGGCAATCACCTCGCAGATGGCCGACACCAGGATATCCTTACGGATGTCAGCCGCCCGTTCCGAGGCACCAAGATCGCGTTCTGGCATTCGCTGACGCCAGTGTGTACGCGGGAGGAGGGCATCAAGGCCTGCTTGGATCGCGGGCTGTTCGATCGTGGCAAACCGGTTGATGAAGTCGAACATGAAGTTGAGCACGACCTCGGTGTTCGGCCTGCTGATGAGCGGCGCAACCGCGTTCATGTCGATCGTCCACCCCTTCGGATCCATCAGGATGAAAGTGAAGGCGCGTGGTGGGATCGTCGCCATCAGGTTCTTGATGTGCGGAACGAACTCGCCGTGGAAGGTCTTGATACGGATGTCCGGATAGAGGGGGATCACATCCTGCAGCCGGCGATAGGCCTCCGGATCGCGCTCGACGAGCAGCGCCGTCATGGTGACGTCCACCCCTTTTATGCGCTTCCATTCGGCCTTGGCTTTTCGGAGCGCTTCAAGTGCAATGCCGAACGAGGTGTCTTCGAAATTCTGACCCTGGTCTTTCCAGGGACCGCTAAAGCCGTCGATGTAGACGACATCCGGGTAAGCACTGGCGACCTTGAACACCAGCCGTTCGACATAGTCGGCCAGAAAGTGATGTTTCACATAGGCCTGTTCCCGGCCAGCGTAGTTCGACAGATCGGGACGCATCAGGCGGCTCGCGAAGCCACTGCGACGGGAAGGTCGTTCCACTCTCGCCCGTCGAGTTCCCGCCCGCCTGACTTCGGCCGGATCCCGCCCCACTGCTTGAAGAAAAAGGCGATGCCCTGGGCAGTGCACTGATCGCGGATCTCTCGCGCCCATTCAATCGCCATCGGTCGCGCTCCGGGCCCGCTCTCGCCGCCCGCAATGACCCAGTGGATTCCGAGAAGGTCGACCTCGCCGACAGCACCGATGAGCGGTTCGACGGATAGAAACCGAACGCCTGCAGGCGATTGGCGCAAATGCTCGATCCGCGCGCCTGAAGCGCCGTTCTCGACTGAAACTCCCAGCCAGATATGCGCCGGCGGTGTCGCGTCGCGGTATCGCCGTGTGAGGTAGTCGCGCATGCGCGAACTGCGCTTGGTTAGCACCTGGAACACGTGCCAGTCCGCCTTTTCCATGGTCTCGAACACACGGTCGATGAATTCGCCCGGAACCTTCTTGTGGAAGAGGTCACTCATCGAGTTGACGAAGATCATTCGTGGCCGCTTCCACGCTATTGGCTGTTCAAGGCGCTCAGGTCGCAGAACTAGATCGAAGCCGCGTTCAAATGGATGTCCGGCAACGTTGCGCCAGCGTTCGGAGAAACGTTCGGCGTAGCAGTTATCGCAGCCTGCGGTGATCTTCGTGCAACCGGTTACCGGGTTCCACGTCGCATCGGTCCATTCAATAGCGCTGCCGTCTGACATTCTTACCCCACAGGAACATATATGGAACAATGCCACATTTTTGCTTGCGTTGCAATGCTGATAGGCGGTGTCGCTGAAATGGGTGAACCCGTGGGAGTAAACTGGGACCAGCCATGATGTGCTACCTGCGGGGCCAAATACGGCACTGCATCAAAAGGCTGGACAGAAGACTGCACCGGACCAATTCGCTAAAATATGAAATTGCACTTGCAACGCGCGAGCCATGCGCAGAGGACCGTCCGCACCCGGGCAACCAAATTTGGCGGCTAAACGACCGACAGGGGCCGGCCGTGATAGGAAGGGCTTGGGACTAGGCGACGTTCATTACCTAGGGCGGAATGGCAGCTCACCGCAGCATACCGGTCATAGGACACTCGATTTCATTTTCGCCCGAATGAACGTTGTTCAGCATAAACTTCGCTCCAGTCATTTTTGAGACTGACCACCGTGATGCCAAATTCTTCCGCGCGATCGAGAGCCTCTGCTAAAGGGCTTACGGCAAAGTCCCGATCGTAAGCAAACTCCCGCTGTCCATCATCATGGTGAAGCAGAAGAGCCAGTCGCAGTCCGCTTCCCGATGACGTGTATCTGAGCATCGCGAGATCGCCGTCGGAGTTCCCAAATGCGAAGATCGGCCGGCGACCAATATGAAGAGCGATATTCTGCACCTTAGCTTCCCGGTCATCGAAGCTTTGCAATTCCGCAAGTTTCAGCAAGCCTATTTTCCCGTCGGAGACTTCCATTCGGGTCCTGACGCTTGACCCAACAACCTGCGAGCGAGCGATCCCGTAGACCTCTTCAGAGAATGCACGAATGAGGTCGATCCCCCCACCTGACACGATGAAAACGCGAAAGCCATTCTGCCTTAGATATTCCATGAGCTCGAGCTGCGGGCGATACACCAGATCGACGAAACGCTGCCCGTTTGTGGGATTTCTTGCGTGAACCAGCCAATCGCGTGCGTGGACGTGAAAATCGTCTTCAGTCATGCCCGCGTGCGTGGCCGAAGCGACTTCAAAAAAGCCCTGCTTTCCAACCTGCTTGATTCTCCCAATATCGTGCTCGAGGAACGCCTTGTATGGCTGGCGCTCTTTCAGGCCTGGATCTTCGGCCGCCATCTTTTGAAGCTGATCCCGCCCAAAAAAGAATTGGGTTTGAAGAGGCTGCTCGCACCACAGCGTGCCATCGTTATCGAAAGTCGCGATCCGATCTTCGGCCGGGACAAACTCACTTCCATTTACGTCGGTCACCCGTTCAACAAAACGAAGAATTGCAGTCTTTGCTGCTCCTTCAATCCAGGTGGAAAGTGGAGTTGTCATAGGTTTCTCCCGGAACCGGCTGAAAAGCTATACTCCTGAAGCGCGCCGCAACCCGGCGTGTCTCATTTGCTGCGATGCTGAAGCACCTCATCAATCATCTGATTGATGTCTCCTCGGATTCTCTCGGGATCGATGTTCTGTTTCAGCGTTCTTACTGCCTTGATTCCGTGCAAGGTATTCGGCTTCTCGTCCGACATGGTCGCCTCCACTTCTGCATCGAATCGTCAGAGAAGTTCACACGACCTCCAGCGGAAGGACCATCGGGGCTAATCCCTAATAGCGCGGGGCTTCCTCGGAGTTCGGCATGAAACCTGCACCCTGATAGAATGGCCAGAAATGTTGGCATTTGCTCCGCGCAGGCGTCGAAGTCTCAACATCTACGCCGTTCAAGGGAAAGGCGGCTTCCAGCCATCGACGACATTCAGGAGATTAACCGCTACGGCGACAATTGGTCGACACGCCCGGAATAGCTGCCGGTCCGCACCTAGGGATCGGCAATCGCCCATTGAACGACCGGAAGGGGTCGTTTTGGCAGAAAGCGAACGCCGCGACCTGGGACTTTCCGGCCGCTCGCAGAAGAGAGCCTTTTGCTCAGGCTGATATTGCGCGAATCCGAATGTGATTGCGCAAATCTCTACTTAGTTGCGCACTGACTCATTTAGTTGCGCGTTTCATGTTTCGCGCAACTAAGGAGCTTGTGTGGCACGGCCGATTCCCGAAGGCGATCTGGCAGCGATCGAGGCAGCAGTAGCGCAACATCCGAGCGGTGCATCAACTGCGCAGATTACTGAAGTTCTGGCCGCGCCTGGTGCCCGTCGCACTCTCCAATATCGCCTTCGTGCGCTGGTTGATGCCGGTCGCCTCCGGCTTGCCGGAGACGGGCGTGCCGCCCGTTACCATCTTGTTGGTGATGCTGTTGCCGAACCTGACGCGGCCGACATCGTCCCAATGTCGCCCGAAGGCAAAGCGGTCCTGGCCTATGTCCGCCAGCCTGTGGCGGCTCGCCTGCCGGTCGGTTATGATCGCGGCTTCCTGGATGGCTACCGGCCGAACGAAACATATTATCTCACCCAAGAGCATCGCGAACATCTGGCAGTGGTCGGCAAACCGCAGATCGAGGCCGCAGCCGCCGGAACCTACGCGAAGCAAATCATGAACAGGCTGCTGATCGACTTGGCGTGGAACTCAAGCCGGCTCGAAGGCAACACCTATTCGCTGCTCGACACCCGGCGGTTGCTCGATTTCGGGGAGGCTGCCGAGGGCCGCGGGCCACTCGAAGCGCAGATGATCCTCAACCACAAGGACGCGATTGAGTTTCTCGTCGCCAACGCCGACGATATCGGCTTCAATCGCTATACGATCCTCAATCTGCACGCGTTGCTCGCCAACAACCTGTTGGCCGACCCTACGGCGCTTGGTCGGTTACGTCACATTATCGTCGGCATCGACGGTTCGACATTCCATCCTCTGGGAGTGCCCGGCCTCATCGAGGAATGCTTTGATCAGATCCTCGCTACTGCTGCAGCCATTACGGATCCCTTCGAGCAAGCCTTCTTCGTCATGGTTCAACTTCCCTACCTTCAGCCCTTCGACGATGTGACCAAACGAGTCTCCCGACTCGCGGCCAACATTCCGATGATCAGGGCGAACCTTGCGCCGCTGTCGTTTACCGAGGTCCCAGGCGATCTCTACACGAGCGCTACGCTTGGCGTGTACGAACGCAACGACACGTCTCTGCTGCGTGACGTATTCCTCTGGGCCTATGAGCGATCAGCAGGACGCTATGCGGCCGTTCGCCAATCGACGGGTGAACCGGACCCCTTTCGCTTGCGCTACCGCGAAGGGTTGCGAGACATCATCCGCGATGTTGTGCGCGCCCCGATGAACCGAATGGCTGCGCGCGCGCACCTTGCCGAGATTGTGCGCGAGACCATTCCAACGGCAGATCAGGAGCAGTTTACCGAGGTTGCAGAGACAGAGTTGCTTGGCCTGCACGAGGGCAATTTCGCGCGCTACCAAGTCCGCCCTTCGGAATTCGCGGCATGGCGTCTGATCTGGAGCCCGGCATGAGCGCCCCGACAAATCTTCACCTGCGATCGACCGCTTTCCAGGCCTCAAGAAGGGCGCTCGGGCGTGACGTTGTATATGGCCAAACATGGGGGTTCAGCGTTCCGTCCGGGCCGCGGCAGTTCAGCACCAACGGCTGGCGGATTAACGCCAGATCGACGCTAGAACCAA
This sequence comes from Novosphingobium sp. ZW T3_23, assembly GCF_044987305.1. Classification (NCBI taxonomy): domain Bacteria; kingdom Pseudomonadati; phylum Pseudomonadota; class Alphaproteobacteria; order Sphingomonadales; family Sphingomonadaceae; genus Novosphingobium; species Novosphingobium sp. ZW T3_23. Next base: position 12,670 of record NZ_JBJDRF010000076.1, on the reverse strand, counting down.
GCGATTTGGTCGTGATTGTGGGAACCAAGGGTGCCGAGACCGATGAAGATGAATAAGGTCGCATTCTCGGATTGATGGAACCCACCCGGCATGTTGTCAGCTCGCTCGACTATGATCTGATCCGCGGGCTGCAGGATCTTGATTGCCGGCAACTATAAATGGCCCTTCGGGCTGGAGTTGGTTCATGCATGGCGTTTCGATGATCCGCGACCGCTGCTGACCGACATAACGACGCGACGGTTTCACATGGACTCGGCACAGGGAATTGTCCGGCTGGAGCCCGACGAGGCGGATTCGATCCTTGCGCTCCCAAGGGGCCGAAGTCGGGCTACTCAGTGCGATTGCCTCCCGCGCACGGGTGGAAGGGGCCGATGCGGCGCGACGCAAGGCCGCCCGGCCCCGACCACCAAGCGAACCGGCATCATGCACATGCGGCGGGCGCCGGCGTTCACTTATGCGATGCAGATCGAGGGAGCGAAGCAGTCAGTGATCAAGATCGGCTGGGCATTCGACTGGTTGCAGCGGGAGCGCACGTTCAATCATGCGGCGATGCCCGCTATCGGTGGGCTTCGCTACAAGACCAAGCTCCATCAACTGTTCAATACCGCGAGAGACGCTTTTCGAATGGAGCAGTGGCTTCTCAGACGTTTCAGCAACCGGCGACACGCCAACAATATCGAGATCGTCACGCCCCTCACGCTAACAGAACTGCAGAGCGCCCGGACTGACTATCTTGTGCATGCCGACCGATGTCACCGATGGCTTCTCCAAAGAGATGTAGAAGCTGGGAATTAGCCACGATTCGAACAATTGTTCGGATGAACTGGCCTGTCGATAGCGACAAACAAGGGAAATGCGTCCTGCCCTTGCGTCCGCTGGATAGCGGGCCGGTGTGGATCCAGCTCTCCTTCAAGGCGGGCGAGGGGCGACTGATCGCAAGAGGAGGAAATGAGGGCTTCAACGATAACACCTGACTGCACACTAACATAAACACTGTTACCGTGCATTTTGATGTTAGTGTTTAGGAATGAGCAGGAGGCCTCGTTGCTAAATGAGGCGCGGACCTATGTGGAGTATGTGCTCCAGACCGGCCTGCATGTCCGGGGCGGGATCGACATATCGACCCTACCGGCATTCCTTGGCGCCCGTTACAGCCTCATCGATGCAGAGATCCTTGGCCGATCCTGTATCCTGACCATCCAGACCGGCGAGCATGACGACACGCCTGCCACTTTAACGAAGCATCACGAGCTGTTGAAGAGGCGGTATCCAGATCGCCTGATCATTCTCTTGAGCGACCGTGTCAGCAATCACAACCGCCATCGCCTGATCGGCCACCATGTCGCCTTCATCGTACCGGGCAACCAGCTGTTCGTACCCGTACTGGCGATGGATCTTCGAGAGCATTTCCGAAGTGAGCGCGAACAGTCTCCCGAGGCGCTCACACCGACGGCACAGCTCATCATTCTGGCGTTCCTGCTCAACAAGATCGAAAGCGGCACGACGGCCTCCGCGCTTGCAAGCCTCTTTCGCTACAGTGCGATGAGCATGGGCCGGGCGATCAATGAGGTCGATACTCTGGGTCTGGTCTCCGTAGCCCCGCATGGTCGCTTCCGGGAGGTCCGGTTCGAGGTGTCGCGTTTTGCTCTCTGGGATCGTGTCAGGCCCTTGCTGCGCAGCCCGGTCCGTAAGCGTCGACGTGTCCGCGAGGTCACTGGCATCCCCGAAATGCTGCTCGCGGGGGAGACGGCCCTCGCAGAGCGTACCGACCTGTCCCATCCTCGGATTGAAACTCGTGCGATCGCGGCCAGTGCCTGGAAGGCGTTGGCCAAACGCTATGGCCTCGATCATCCTGCTGGCTGGCAGGAGGCCGAGATTGAACTTAAAACCTGGACATATGATCCTGCCTTGCTTGGAGAAGGCAACCTCGTTGACCCGATTTCGCTTTGGCTCAGCCTGCCGGAAACCAGTGACGACCGGATAGGCGCGGCGCGCGATGCCTTGCTGGGGCAGGTTGGACTGTGAAGGGGCTCGACATCTTCGGGGCCCACTTCGAGGGCTTCTCGCAGCAATATGTCTTGATCGGCGGCGGCGCCTGCGAGGTCGTGATGGAGGAAGTGGGGTTCGACTTCCGCGCTACGAAGGATATGACATCGTCATCCTCGTCGAAGCCCTCGACGCTGCTTTTGGAGAGCGGTTCTGGGCCTTCGTCAAGGAGGGCGGGTATCAGCACAGTGAACGCAGTTCTGGCGAAAGGGAATTCTACCGCTTCCAGAAACCGTCCGACAGCCGTTTCCCGGCAATGCTGGAGCTGTTCTCAAGGGCCCCCGATGCCATCACGCCGGCGGAGGAAGCGCTTTAACGCCGCTTCCCACAGGACTCCGCGCTTCCTGCCCTCGCGCCACCACATCCGTAGCAGTTCGAGCAACTGGGGCGAGAGCATGGCGTTGCGATCCTTGCCTCCCTTACCCTGTTCTACGCGGATCAGCATGCGGGTGCTGTCGATATCGTCGACCGTGAGGTGGGCGACCTCGGAAACGCGCAGGCCCGCACCATAAGCCACGCCCAGCGCCGCCAGGTACTTTATTCCCGGCGCCGACTGGTCCAACCGCACGGCCTCCTCGATGCTCAGCACTTCGGGAAGTCGCGGTACGATGCGAGTGATAAATAGGGCTTGCGACAGATCGCGTCGCTTGAGCGTGACGTTGAACAGGAAGCGCAGCGCTGACACGGCGCCGTTGATGCCCTTTAGCGGGCAATCGCTTTCCCGTCCAAGAGAAGGCTTGGCATGACAGCCTTGCTCTGCGAGGGCTCTCTTTATGCGAACTGACAAGGCCATGCTGCAGTGCGATCACAACTGCTGGCGGATAGAGCGAGCCGATCGTGCACGCGTCATCGTGGATGCGGACGATTACTTCAAGGCCGCCAGATCTGCGATGCTGAAGGCACAAAAGCAAATCCTTCTGGTGGGCTGGGATTTTGATGCCCGTATCCGGTTTGGCGAAGACACCGATGATGGCGGCCCGCCGCAAATCGGCGAATTCCTGAGTTGGCTGGTACGCCGTACGCCGGGGCTGCAGGTTTACATCCTGCGCTGGGACACGGGCGCGCTCAAGACCTTGTTTCATGCGCGCACCCTGATCCGTCTGGGGCGCTGGATCAGGGATCCGCAAATTCATCTCAGGCTCGATGGGCACCATCCCCCGGCAGGGTCTCATCACCAAAAGGTCGTGGTGATCGACAACGAGGTGGCGTTCTGTGGCGGCATCGACATGACCGTCGACAGATGGGACACCTCCGCGCATGCCGATGACGAGCCGAGACGGGTTGAACCTGACGGGACTGCTTACAAACCGTGGCACGATGTGACGACACTGTTGGAAGGGCCGGCCGCACGCGCCTCGGGCGATATGTGCCGCGGGCGCTGGGAGCTGGCCGGGGGTGGGAAGCTTTCGGAAGAGCAAGGACGCGGTCCTTGCTGGCCCGATGGCTTCGAGGCCGACTTTAAAGACGTGGATGTCGGCATCGCGCTGACCGTGCCGGAAATGGCGAAACAGGACCCGCGCCATGACATCGAGGCGCTTTACGTTGACCTTATCGTGCGCGCTCGCAAAAGCTTCTATGCCGAAAGCCAGTACTTCGCCTCGCGCAAGGTGGCGGAGGCTATCGCCAAACGGCTGGCTGAGCCCGATGGACCGGAATTTGTCATCGTACATCCCGTCAGCGCCGACGGGTGGCTTGAACCGATCGCCATGGATTCCGCCCGCGCGCGGTTGGTCGAGGCGCTGAATGCCAAGGATCCATACGGGCGCCTGCGGTTGTATCATCCCTACACTGCCGGGGGAGCGCCGATCTACGTCCATGCCAAAGTGACGGTCGTCGACGACGAAGTGCTGCGGGTAGGCTCCTCGAATTTCAACAATCGCTCCTTGCGGCTCGATACCGAATGCGATGTCGTCATCGATGCCGAGATGACCGTAGGGCAGGATGTGCGTAACAAGATCCTGGGCATCCGCGACGCGCTTTTGGCCGAGCATCTCGACACCGATTGCGAAACGATCGAGGCTACCGTCAGGGAAACGGGATCCCTGATCGCCGCGATCGAAAAACTGCGAGGGCTTGGCCGTTCCCTGCGTCCTTATGAGGAGCCGGAACTCGACGCCGTACGGGCATGGCTCGCCGATAACAAGGTGCTCGACCCCGAGGGGCCAGGGGAAATGTTCGAACCGCTGTCGCAGCGCACAGGTCTCCTGAAAAGGCTGCGGCCCGGCAAATTGCCCGTTCATGGCGAAGGCCGTTTGATCGATGCGGTGGCAGCTGGCGCAGGGGTACTGCTTGCAGTTGCTGCGGTATCCCTGCTGGTCAGGTCGTCAAGGCGATGACGAACTTTCCTTGAAGGACCCGGCGCACAACTAGCGACCTGGATTGTTAGCACCGAAGATGAGAAAGCAGACGGGCAGCAGCGGGGAACGGAAAATCGGAGGCTGAGTGTCCACAGAGGGTCGTTCGCAAAACGCGCAACGCCTTGGGCGTAGCCATTTCTATGGTCCTTAAATGACCCACGAAACGGTGGGATCGGTGTGAAAAGCAGTCATTGACGCGGCATCTGCATTCAACGATAAGTTTTCCATCGGGCAATGCGGGCGCCCGATCAGACGGCATCCGTCCAAGTCCGCTCCGTTTGCCGCGTCTGCGGTCGAGGAGCGTTTATGGATTACATGGGCACTGACAAGCGTCTCCCGTCGATCAGCCTTTCCACACTTTTTCTGAAGTTCCTTCGTTTTGGCTTCCTCGCCTTTGGCGGGCCTGTAGCCCAGATTGCCATGCTGCGTCAGTCACTGGTCGAGGAGGAGCGGTGGATTGACCGCTCCCGCTTCAACAAGCTGCTCGCGATCCTGCAAGTGCTCCCAGGACCTGAAGCCCACGAACTCTGCGTCCACCTCGGCATCGTTGCGCGGGGCCGGATTGGCGGGCTGTTGGCGGGGCTGGGTTTCATGCTGCCCGGATTCGCGCTGATGCTGCTAGCTGGCTGGGTCTATGTCACTTGGATAGCGGGACACGGAATGTGGAGCGGGCCGCTTCTGGGCGTCCAGATCGCTGTACTCGCGATCATCCTGCGCGCCGTTTTCCGGATTGGCGAGCATATCCTTGTGGATCGGCTGACATGGGCGATCGCCTCGGGCAGCGCGCTGTTCACACTGATGAATATGCCGTTCTGGTTGCCGCTCATTGCCGGCGCGGTAATTTATGCATTTGCTTACAGGCCCTGTCTGGCCGTCGCGTTCGCTGTCTTCACCGCAGGCCTGGCCGCCTGTCTCCATTTGCTCCCCGGCGGACAAGCGGCTCCCACCATCTCTCACGAGCCCACAACAGCCATTGCCCTCTTCATCGCCGGCCTAAAGGGCGGGCTGTTGACCTTTGGCGGTGCCTATTCCGCAATTCCCTATGTCCGCGCCGACACGGTGGGACGGGGCTGGTTGAGCGACGCCACCTTTCTCGACGGGATCGCGTTGGCAGGAATTCTTCCTGCTCCGCTCGTGATCTTCGCAACATTCGTCGGCTATGTTGCGGGCGCGCTCCCCGGCGCGCTGGCGATCACGGCGGGGATGTTCCTTCCTGCATTTGCCTTCTCGCTCATTTTCTACGAGCGGTTGGAAGCGATCGTCGATCATCCTGCGCTTCAACGAGCACTGGAGGGCGTTGCGGCTGCAGTGGTCGGCATCATCGCCGCTACATCCCTGCAGCTGGGTGAGGCTGCATGGTTGCGCATTTCCTCGCTGCCAATGGCGCTGACGCTGTTTTGCCTCGCCTTGATCGCCGCATGGCGCTTGAAGGGAGCATGGGTGACGCCCGCAATACTGGCCTCCGGCGCATTAGTCGGTGCCGTCGCTTCGCTATGATCGAGTTCCCGGGCCGCTTTTCGCCCCGAAATCTGAAGTATTTTTCAGATCATAACGCTCGTGCAATCTCGCTTCACGCCATGGAAGCTAGGCAAAAGTGGCCGTGTTAGCTGAAGTTCTTGAGACCGGGCCAAAGCTGTATGAGCGGCGGTCTTACCTTTTCGCAAAGTGCGATCACCTTGCCGTTCTCGTACGCCATTGCATATCGGGACCAAGTCTTGCCTAGCAGGGTCACATTTTCGCAGTAGGGCATGAGGGCAGCCGGATTGTCCTGAACGATGAGCAGATTGCGCGGGTTCTGACCACGCAGGCCCAACAGGAAATACTGGTTGTGGCCTGTAAGCGCGGGAGGCAGGTGCTGGCCGTAAATATCGAGCGCTGCAGCTTCACCGTAATTGTCGACTTTGATCCCCGTGTCCGCGCGCATCGAGACGGGAATGCGATCCCACGCTGCCTCAACCTGGTCGGTGAAATCGCGCCAGCCCAACTGGTCCGCAAAAACCTGCGGCAGGACGGTACCCTTGAAGCTGCGCTCCTGTTGCGCGGGAGCGAAGCCGACCCGGCCGATATAGCTGGCGAGCGTCGCTGGAGAGAGAACCGGTAGCGCCATCGGGACGACAAGTGCGGAAATGACGACGGCGCAAGCCATTGCGATACCGGCGATCGCCTTGCCAGGGCGCCCCATGGCAAGCGGGGCGAGCGTAACTGCGCCGATCACGAAAAGTGAGGGATAGACCGGGGCCAGATAATAGTCCTTGCCGTGGCCCAACCTGACGATGATCACCACGACGATTGCCCCGATGCCTACAAAGCGCAGGTCCCTCAGTCGGGCGACCAGAAATGGTGCGATAAGTCCAGCGATGCACAATGGAGCGAACAAAGGATTCATCACAAAGGCTTGATTGACCATGAAAGGCGCCAGCGCCACATCCACGTTCTTTCCTTTGGCTGCCGCGCCCAGTTCGAGGAAAGGAAACCCGTGAAGGAGTTGCCACGCGAACGAGGGAGCTGCGATCACGGCGGCAATTGCCGCACCCACCCAGAACGCAGGGCGCTGCAAGATGCGCCGCTCGGGCGTAAGTAACAGACCGATTGTCAGTCCGACTATCCAGAACACCATCGCGTACTTGATCTCAAGCGCTACCCCCGCAACCAGACCGGCAAGCGCTAAGGCGCGGTTGTCGTTCTCCCGGAGCGCTTTGGTCAGCAGGTAAGCGATAACGGTACACGCCAGCGGATCGAACGTTGATGTGTTGAGCGTGGCGGCCATGCCCATAAGCATCGGTGCGATGGCGCATGAAAGCGCGGTCAATGCTATGGCGAGGCCGCTCCCACCCAGCAGGCGGGCAAAGCGAACCGCCAGCCAGACCAGCAATCCGGCAGCTAGGCTCAGGACCTGTTAAATTGCTTGCGGAGATGGAGATTGATTGATTCAATGGCGGCGCGAGGAGGCGTGGCCATGAGTGATCTGATCTGGCTTTCGGAGGCGCAGATGCGCCGGATCGAACCGTATTTTCCGTTATCGCATGGCGTGCCTCGGGTAGATGACCGTCGGATCGTCAGCGGTATCATCTTCGTGATCAGGAACGGTTTGCGATGGCGCGATGCGCCCGCCGAGTATGGTCCGCCCAAGACGATCTACAATCGCTTCATCCGATGGAGCCGGCTCGGAGTATTCAACAAGATCTTTTCCGCTCTTTCGGCGAAAGGCGGCAGGCCCGACCAGCTGATGATCGATGCGACGCATCTCAAGGCACACCGGACAGCGGCCAGCCTGCTCAAAAAGGGGCTGTTCCCAGACGTATCGGACGCACCAAGGGCGGCCTGAATTCCAAGCTCCATGCCGTATGCGACGGCCAGGGCAGACCGTTGGTCATGCTCCTGAGCGAGGGACAGATGAGCGACTACAAAGGCGCAGCCCTGATGCTCGACGCCTTGCCCCGCGCCAAAGCCCTGCTCGGCGATCGAGGCTATGACGCCGACTGGTTCCGTCAGGCGCTCGCACAGCGCGACATCGCTGCCTGCATCCCGTCAAAGAAGAACCGAAAGGTCCCGATCCCACACGATGCCGTCCTATATCGCCAGCGCCACAAGATCGAGAACATGTTCGGCAGGCTCAAGGACTGGCGACGCATCCATACCCGCTACGATCGATGTGCGCACACATTCATGTCTGCCATCTGCATCGCCGCAACTCTCATCTTTTGGATCAATCAATGAGTCCTGAGCCTAGTGCTGCAGGCAGTCGCACGCCCCAGGCACCAAGTCCCAGCTTGAACAGCGCGGCGGCCATCAACGGCACGGCCGGCGGCTGATCCACATATCCGAAGGCGGGATGTTGCCCGCACACGATGAAGTATAACTCGTCCCTGAAAAGGTCGTACCGCGCGCCAAGCCAAGCGTGGGCGATGAAAACGACCAGCGCTGGAATCAACGCTGCCGGATCGCCGAGTATCCGGGACTTTCTCGCCTCTGCCATCATGAACGTGAACACCCTCATTTTAAACTGCTGCCTGTTGGGAAATGGCAGGATTAGCGGCCTATCCTGCTGGGTTGGGTGGCAGGTCATTCCTGAATGCTGCGCGACGCCGGCTCGCCAATGGGGCCACGATAAACAACATCTTGCTAGGAATACCATTCCAGGGCCCACATTCTACACCTTCTCTATCAACTGATGTTGTCGATCCACCGGCGACTTGAATGGCAGGTCATTGGAACCTCATTAGTCATAGTCAGGGGCGCACTACCGCCCGACCGCTCAATGGGCAGGGAATCGCAGATTCGGGAGCGGCGGCCATTCAAGCGCGCGCCGGAAAACGGCGTGAGTCGGTCGCGACCTGTCGGTTACCGGCCAGTCCGAACCTGGGAACGCTAAATCGGCGGCTGAACGACCGGGAAGGGTCGGTTCCGTTGAAGTCGAACGCCGGATCGTGAGGACTTTCCCGCCGCAACGAGCATACCCACGAGCGGCGAGTACCGCTTAATGCGACCGGTCGCTGATCTGTGACAGTCGGTTGCGCGACGAACAAGCCGGGGCGTTTTCTTCCTGAATGCTATCGGATGCCGCCTTGAGGGAAGCAGTCCTTTCGCTATGACGCTCTTGTAACTCATCAGGACGCTAGGTTATCGCACCGAGGCTGGCCATGCCTGTCTGGCGCTCAAACCGGCTAAGCTTTTCCCAATTCTCCGATTGCGATCAAGTTCATTAGGTTGCTACTGCCCAATATCCATTATTCGATGGCTGTCTCGCAGCCCGTAAAATTCACCTACTGGGCGGCATACGAGGTCGAAGCAGGGGTCTTTTCGTCAAGGGGATAACTTGAAGACAGGGTATGTTGCAGCCGCATTGATCACCGCCATGGCGTTAGGCCATGGCGCGGCCTTGGCGCAGAAACCAGAAAACGTACTAAAACCAACATCGCCTTGGACCGTGTCACCGGCGCAGGACAGTTGCATCCTCTCGCGGCAGTTCGCGGGAGCAAAGGATAATCTGCTTTTGCGCATGCGCTCTTTCTCGCCAGGATACAATTTCGACTTCACCCTCGCCGGGCCCCCAGTGTCGAAGTTCAGATCGGCGCGGGACATATTCATTGCTTATGGGTCAGGCGCTCCGCTGCCATTCTTGCCGCTCGCCTCTGGCGTGCTGGAGGCACATGGCCCGGCAATCATTTTCAATAGCAATATGTCGTTAGGCCAGCTTGAAGAAGCAGATCAAGCCTACCCCGACGCTGCATTGGAAGGCAGCATTCGCCGGATCAGCATCAGCGTCGGCAAGCAGGATCTGGTTTTGGATACAGGATCGATTGGACCAACGATGAACGCAATGCGTAATTGCACAGACGAACTGCTCGCAAGCTGGGGCCTGGACCCAAATGTTCAGGCGAACCTATCCCGTCCTGTCAAGGCGCTGAACTCCGACGCCGTGAATGCATTGATCACAGCCGACGACCCGCCACAAGCAGTTCGGAGCCTAGGTGGGATTGCGCGCCTACACCTACGCGTAATGGTCAACGCAACCGGGGCGCCGACGGAATGCAAGACATTGCCGACCGATGGCGTTCCTGGGTTCGAAGTCAATGCATGTGATATCGTGATGAAAAACGCCCGCTATTCCCCCGCTCTTAACGAGCATCAGCAGCCCGTGCCGTCCTATTTTATGACAGCGATTGTCTTCGCCACCCCGGAATTTTTTCGCCCACGATAGGAGCTCTTGCGCGCGTTGTATGATCGAGACAAGGAACGCCCGCTTTTGCGGAGCCGGTCAGCTACCTGAGAACGGCTAAGTTGGCGCGACACTTGGTCGGCGTTTATCGGGAAGAAAGAGAAGGACAACCTCGGCAAGAGCGAGCAGGCCGAACTCGTCGCACTCGGCAAGCTGCTGTTCGCGCATTACGGAGATCCCTCATGAGTGTCTTTGAAAGCATCAAGCAGGGACTGACCGAGGCTCTTGCCTTTGCCGAAGGCAAGGACGCTGGAGCGGTCGTCCACCGAGTGGAAGTTCCCGTCGTCGACGTAGCGGCAATCCGAGCCAGCACCGGTTTGTCTCAGGGCGCATTCGCTCGCAGCATTGGCGTAGCCAAGGGCACACTGCTGAACTGGGAACACGGGCGCCGCCGCCCTACCGGCCCCGCTCAGGTGCTGCTGGCGATGATCGCAAAGCGGCCTTCACTGGTTCGTGAACTCCTACGCTAATCATGGCCATTGGATAAGCCTGCGATCCGTGTCCACTGGCAGTCGGCGAGTTGAGCGCTGCGGCGAGGAAGGCGGGGCCTGTTCTGATGCGTCCCACCTGATGCCGTCATGGCCTTAGGAGATGTGTCATGGGATTATCAGAATTTGATCCCGCCGCTCGCGAGCGAGTTTCGTGGAACGCCGGGCGCAAGGTGGGCGCGAAGCGCGCGCTCAAACTCCGCCAAATCTGGGCCGTAAGCTTTTTTCTCGACCAACATGGACGGGTTCGAGATCGGGCCCTGTTCGATCTCGCTATCGATAGCACGTCGTGCGTGCTGGGACCTGGTGAAGATCAAGATCAGCGCTATTGCGTGTAACGGGAAAAACCCGAACCACTGTGTTCAGCAAAAGACTGGCAGACCCGTCCAGTTCGAGCTGATGGACGATACTCGCGCGAGCCTGCTCACATGGCTTGAACTCCGCGGTGGATCGCTCGATGACTTTGTCTTCCCCAGTCGCACGGATCACACTGAGCATATCAGCACGGCGCCGCTTCCCGCCCTGCGCCAGGCGAAGTAGGCTGGTGAAATCTGCCGAATTCGTTTCACGGGAACCAAGCCGACCGCGCCGTTCAGGAGTTCCACATCGTGCTGCGCCGGAGCTGTACGATCTGGATCGAGCAGCGGTAAGTGACAAGGCGGTACGATCTTGACCCGGACGGCTGCAATTATCATATTTTCGATGACGCTTCGTCCGTCACACAGAGGAGAGTTGGAAGAAAGGAGGCAATTCAATGTCCCTCACCAAATTTCGTCATCCCTATGAACCCGTCGAACGTCCGCAACTCGAACCGGAGGTGAAACAGGCGATTCTCGCTTCGTGGGCCTCGGAGGCGCCTCTGGTAGCTAGCCGGGCCAATTTTTGGCGACCGTCCGGGAAATCACGAGGTGTCAGCTTTGACGACATCATGTCAGGTATGCGCACGCATGATGGGTCGGGAGTATAACTATGTCGGAGAGACTCTTCAGCCTGTTCCGGAAAGAGCGCGAGCGCCTGGAAATCGCCATTGCAATTGCCCAAGCCAAAGGGGCCGAAGGCCAGGAGGATGCTCGACGCCTGCAGGCGCTGCACCGGGCTGTGAATGATCAGATCAAGAGCTGGACACGCGATCTGCAGGCTTCTGAGGATACCTATCGCAGATCCGCCGCGTAGGTGCGGTCGGATCAATGAGGTGTCTTCAATCCTGCGAACGCATCGGCCTAAATCAGAACCCGCTCACCTAAGGTCATGATCGTGCCGGCGTCATGAACGCACTGCGATGAAAAAGGTCCGCGTATGCCGTGGAGCCACGACGGCATCATTGCCGCTTGGCCCAGGGCGGCGGACCAGCTGATGCAAACACGATGTCCGTCGCAAATCCGAGCCTGAGCTACTCCTTTTGGATGAGCTGCAGGGTTAACCCTGATTATAGATCGACGGGAATTTATAGGGCAGGAAATCTCCGCGACCCGAGGAACGAGCTTTTCGCGAATCCTTTTACACAACTGCCCCGCCCCGGCCCCGCTGGGGCGGGGCGTTTTTCGCTGGTCGCTGTTTGCCGGGCGATAGGAAAAGCGATCACCGCCTTCGCGAGTTATGATTTCTAAAATCCCTGGCAAGGCTCTACGGAGGCCTTAAATCCCGTCGGGTCGCACCAAGGGGGCACCGGTGAGTGTCAAAACGCACCACCGGCGCGAACCACGGCGACGGCGATGTCAAAGAAGCATTTGGGCGCACACGATCTTTAGTTTGCAGCGATTATAACGCCTGACTCCGCGCGGGCTGAAGACGCTGGGCGGGGATGTAGCGGAGCCTTAACCTTCCTCCCAGAAGGCGAAGAGCCGCTCGTGCCTGATCTCGCCCAATCGGCGCAGGTCCTAGATCATGCCGAATGGAGAGCGCTTCTCGAGCGACTGCCACGCGTACTGATGCTTGTCGCGCGACATTCAGGGTGAGAAAGCGCGACAAACATGATGAGAATCCTGCGTTCCGGGATTGGCGAAGGGCGTAGCCCGTAGCCGATGCCGGAACGCAGGAGGCGCCTTTTGAAGGGTGCCTGT
>NZ_JBJDRF010000075.1:0-20975 GCF_044987305.1 Novosphingobium sp. ZW T3_23 | reverse complement strand
CCCTCCAGGCGATCCTGCTGGCGTTCCCCGTGGCGCTGCTGCCCTGTGCCTTGTTGTCCGACGTGACATACCTGCGCACCGCGCAGATCCAGTGGACCAACTTTTCGGCCTGGCTGATCACCGGGGCGCTGATCCCCGGCGGCTTCGCACTGCTCTGGGCGCTGGTCGCGGCCTGGACCGGCCGTAACCGCGCGCCGGCGCTGCGCCGTCGCAATGGGTGGCATGCCGTTCTGCTGGCGCTCGCCTGGGTCATCGCGCTGATCAATGCCTTCCAGCACAGCCATGACGGCTGGGCCTCCGTGGGCACGACGGGGCTGGTGCTGTCGATCCTGGCCGCCGTCCTGGCATTGGCCGCAGGCTGGGCGGCGCATTCGCCTCTCCGGAGCGCAGGCATGGAGAACGTACGATGAAGGGCCGCCGCTTCACCACGCTGATGGTCTCGGCCGTCCCCGCGTTCCTGCTTTCGGCCTGCGGCAGCAGCGATCCCGCGCTCGACCAGACCGGCGCCCGGCCGGATCTGCCGGAGCAGCGCCAGACTCTGCTGCCCCCCATGAAGATCGCCACGCCCGCCGGATGGGACGGCGAAGCGCCCAGGGCGCCCGCCGGCTTCACCGTCACCGCCATGGCGACCGGGCTGAAAGTGCCGCGCCAGATGCTGGTCCTGCCCAACGGAGACATACTCGTGGCGGAAGGCATGGGCGGCGCGGAGGCGCCGACCCTGCGGCCCAAGGACGTGATCGCCGGTTACATCAAGTCGATGGGCAAGACTTCGGTCAAGGGCGGCAATCGCCTCACCCTGCTGCGCGATACCAACGGCGACGGCCGGGCCGACCTGCGCACCGTCTTCGCGGAAGGGCTGAACGCGCCTTACGGGCTCGCCTATGTCGATGGGAACATCTACGTCGCGAACCAGGACGCGGTGGTCAGCTTCGCCTATCGCGACGGGATGACGCGGGCGGAAGGACCGGCGCGGGAACTGGTGAAGCTGCCCTCGCGCATCAACCACCACTGGACCAAGGCCATGGCGGCTTCGGCGGACGGGTCCAAGCTCTATGTCGGCATCGGTTCGAACAGCAACGTGGGCGAACGCGGGCTGGACGTGGAGGAAGACCGCGCGGTGATCTGGGAGATCGACCGGCAGACCGGCGCGCATCGCCGCTTCGCCACCGGCGTGCGCAATCCCACCGCACTGGCCATCAATCCCGCCAACGCACAGCTCTGGACGGTCGCCAACGAGCGGGACGAGCTGGGCCCGCAACTCGTTCCCGATTACCTGACTTCGGTGCGGGACGGCGGCTTCTACGGATGGCCCTATAGCTACTGGGGCGCGAAGGTCGATCCGCGCGTTCACCCGCAGCAGCCGGACATGGTCCGCAAGGCGCTGCGGCCGGACTATGCGCTGGGCTCTCACGTTGCGGCGCTGGGGCTGAGCTTCGTGACCGGCGGCGGGATCGGCGGCTATGGCGAAGGCGCCTTCGTCGGCCTGCACGGAAGCTGGAACCGGCAGGATCTGTCGGGCTACAAGGTCGTCTGGGTACCTTTCGCGCAAGGGCGGCCATCCGGCAAGCCGCAGGATTTCCTGACCGGCTTCCTCAAGGACGGCCATGCGCGCGGCCGCCCGGTAGGCGTGGCCTTCGATCCCGTCCGCCGCGCCGTGCTGGTGGCGGACGACCTTTCCAACACCGTCTGGAGAGTGGCACCCACGCGACGCGCCGAGTGAAGGCCTGCGCGCAAGCGGAAGGTCTTCGAGAGGATCGGGCGGCGAAAGCGAACATTAAGGCGCGGGGCATAAGGTCGGCCCATGCTCCACGAACTACGCCTGACCTATGGACCCGAAAGTGAATTCGACGGCGAGCTTTGCGCCTCGATCGAAAGCGCCGACTATCGGGGTCAGGCAGCCGCATGGTTCAATGCGGATGAGTTGCGCGCGTTCTGCGCTTCGCTAGGTGCCTACCCGATTCCATCGGCCGAACCACCCTGCTTCAAGGCCGGTAATTGGAGCGAAGCAGGAAAAGACCTTGTCCAGATCGGCTTGACCATCGCTCCCCACGGCGCGCGCGGGCTTCTGGTTTCAGTGGTGCTGTCATCCCCGATCTGGGAACTGGACGATCTCGACCTGCATCGCAGTGCAGAGGTGCACTTTCGCACCGACTATCCGTCGCTCGACAGGTTTCGGACATCCTTGTCGGCGCTTTTGGCTTCGGGAACCGGCACGGCGATCTTGCACGGCGGGTAATCGGCGCCCCGGCGTCGCTTCGCGCGGGTCCGCTGGTAGGATGGCTATCGCGTCGGCTGGCCGGCGAGGGTTTCGGCGATGGCGGCGATCTCGGGTTCGGGGATGCGGCGGGCGATGACGGCCATGGGGTCGCGAGGCTTGTGGGCGTCGATCGTGGTTTCTTCGCCGCGCCAGGCCTGGAGGCGGGCGGCGAGGTAGTCGGCGCGCTGGCCGGTGAGGCGCGGTGCGTTCTTGCCGGGGGCGTGGCAATCGCGGCAGGCGGGAAGCTGCCGCTCCGGCAGGCCGCGGCTGAGGATCGGGTGACTTTCGGGCAGCGGCATGCCGGTCAAGCCGGGCTGCCGGGCGAAGTATCGGGCGGCTTCGCGCATCTCCGTTTCGGTCATGCCGCTGACGGCGGCCTGCATCACCGCGCCCTGGCGCTTGCCGGATGCGAAATCGCGCAGGGAGGTGAGCAGGTAGCCCTCCTGCTGTCCGGCGAGCACCGGGATGTCGCCCTGTCCGCGACCGAGACCGTCGGCGCCGTGGCAGCCGGTGCAGCGGGCGAGGCCTGCCGGAACATCCGGCGCGGGGGCGACGAGGGCGCGATATTGCGCGGCGCTCATGCCCGGCAACTGGCGCAGGAAGCCGACCATGCGGCGCACCTCGTCGGGACGGTCGCCGGTGGGCCAGGCGGGCATGCCGGTGTATTTCACCCCGTGGCGCACGATCCAGAACAGCTCGCGGTCGCTGTATTCGCCCACCGTTTCGGCCAGATCGGGCGCTGGCGGGCTGGCCGCCTGCATGACCGGCGAACGGGGCACGCCCGGCGCACCGTGGCAGACCTTGCAGGCCTGGTCGAAGTGTCCGGCGGCGCTGATCAGGGCGCGGTCGTCCCGCACCGTTTCCGGGGTCTGGAAGCTGCTATAGGTGCGCGCCGAGTTCTGCATGGTCCAGTGCAGGAACCAGTCGGTGATCGCCCAGTGGCCGGACGAGGCCGCGATCGGGAACAGGCCCGACCAGGCAAAGCCCAGGCCCAGCAGGGGGATGGCGAGCAGGCCCAGGACGAGCCGCTTCCAGGTCAGTCTTATCGTCATGTCGCGGTATCCGGCTCGGTTTTCAGCAGTCCGGCGAGCAGGGCGAGGCCGCCGAGCATATAGCTGGCCCCGCCGATCACCAGCATCACCACGCCGCCGAGCTGCTGGTCGGCAAGGGCATCGAGGCCGAAGGGAGCGGCGTGGTGATGGCCTCCCATGCCGTGGGCGATATGATAGAGCGGGCGCGGTGCGAGGCCGATCAGCACCCCCAGCAGGGTCATGTGCATCGAGGTGAGCAGCAGCGCGCCGATCCCGGCTGCGCGATGCGGGGTGTGGATCGCGGCGCTCCAGAGCAGCAGCCCGGCGGCGAGGAAGGTGGCGTGCTCGGCGGCGGCGATCAGCGGCACTTCGTTCGCCGCGCGGCGCAGCGCGGGCAGGTGCCAGGACCAGACGGCGACCAGTTCCACCAGCATCATCGCCATGGGCGTCACCGCGCGCGGCCAGCGCCCGGCGGGATCCCACGGCGTTCCCGCCAGCGCGAACGCCAACAACGGCGCGGCCACTGCAACGGCGATCATGTGGCCGGTCATATGGCCGGTCATGCCCATCGAAGAGACGGCCCAGCCCAGTGGCAGGAGCACGAGAGCGCCGAGGAGAGCGGCCCGCTTCACCGGCAATCCCCGATGAACACCACCGGCAGCGCCGTGAACAGCACGCCCACGAAGCTGAGGCCCGCCAGCAGCAGCGTGGACTTCGCCAGGAAGCGCAGGCGGTCGATGTCGGTACCCTGCTCGTGCGGGGGCTCGTCGCCGGGCGTACCGGCCTGGCGGTGGGCGATCCAGCCCGAGAGGGCAATGGCCGCCAGCGCCAGCACCGTCCCCGCCACGAACAGCGTGGGAAACTCCGCGAAGAAGCCCGCCTTGGCGCAGGACACTGCCGCCCAGAGGTATGAGAACAGGAAATGGCCCGCCCAGACCGTGGGCGGCACGATCAGCGTCCAGAGCGTGACTTGCAGCCGCTCGTGCCACTTGCGCTTCTCGTCGCTCATGCCACCTCCGGGAACAGGCCGATGGTGGCATAGGCGACCACGGCGGTGAGCGCGAAGAAGTGCATGTAGACCGTGACGTTGCGGATATCGGCGTCGTGATGGGGCGTCATCCGCCCGGCAAGGCTGCGGGCCAGCACATAGGCCTGCATGATCGCGGCGACGGCGGCATGGAGGCAGGTCCAGATCGCCAGAGTCCAGACGATCGCCGGATAGCTGTGCGCGGTGGGGTCCATGCCCGAGAGCCAGGGACCGGCAAGGCCCGCCGGGACGCCCGCGATGCTGGTCGCGAGGCCGAGCAGCAGGAGCAACCGGGCCACGGCCACGCCGCCTCTCGCATGGATTTCGCGCGCCGCAACCGTAGCCAGCCAGCCCGCGACGCCGAGTGCCAGAGCGACCATGGGCCCGGCGACACCGGGCGCGGCGGCCATCTCGGGCGGCGGGAAGGCCTCGTGCCGGGTCCAGAAGAAGTAGTAGCCGAATACCAGCCCGGAAAACGCGGTGGCGTCCGCCATCATGGTGATGAACATCGCCCACCAGCCCGGCGAGGCCCGGCCCGAGATGTAGAGCGGCAGTTCCATGCCGTGGCCGATCGGCTTGCAGGGCTTCTCCGGAATTTCCGCCGTGCCGGTCCAGAGCCACCAGAGCACCATGGCCAGTGTCGCCACGCCGCAGACCAGCGCCAGCCAGTAGAGGTGGTAGGTGGTCAGGATGAACACCCCGCCCAGCGCCAGCGCCGTCAGCATCGGCTTCCAGCTCGGCGTGCCGAGGCGGATGACGGAAACGGGCCGGGCATCGAGCACTGAGGTGATGATCGTCTCGCGCCGCCCTTCCTCGGCATCGGGCAGGAAGTAGCGGCCTTCGTCCACTTTGGCCACGAAGTCTTCCTGGTCCCAGATCGGATAGCGGCTTTCGATCAGCGGGATCGAGCGGATGCCCCAGTCCTCGTCCTCGGGGTGGGCCAGCCATTCCAGCGTGCCGGCGCCCCATGGATTGCGCGGGGCGCGCTGGCGCCAGGGCGAACGGGCAAGGTCCAGCACGATCACCGCCACCCCGGCGGCGATGATGAAGGAGCCGATCGTGGAGGCCATGTTCAGCCCGCCCAGGCCGAGATCCGCCGGATAAGTGAAGACCCGGCGCGGCATGCCCTCCAGCCCCGACAGGTGCATGGGGAAGAAGCACAAGTTGGCGCCGACGAAGACCAGCCAGAAGGCGATGCGGCCAAGCCGGTCGGACAGTTTCTTGCCGGTGACCAGTGGCCAGTAATAGTAGAGTCCGGCGAAGAGCGGCATCAGCGTGCCGCCGATCAGCACGTAGTGCAGGTGGGCGACGACAAAGTAGGTGTCATGCGCCTGCCAGTCGAACGGGGCGAGCGCCACCATCACGCCCGTCAGCCCCCCGATCACGAAGATCGCCAGGCTTCCCGTGGCATAGAGCAGCGGCGTGGACCAGACCACGCGGCCCGCCCAGAGCGTGACGATGAAGACGAAGATCTGCACCGCCGTGGGGATCGCCACGGCCTCGGACGCGGCCGAGAAGAAGCCGAGGCTGATCTTCGGCAGGCCGGTGGCGAACATGTGGTGGACCCAGAGCCCGAACGAGAGAAACGCGGTGCCCACCGCCGCCAGCACGATCCACGGATAGCCCAGCAGGTGGCGCCGCGCGAAGGTGGGCACCAGCATCGCGAACAGCGCGATCGAGGGCAGGAATACGATGTAGACCTCTGGGTGGCCGAAGATCCAGAACAGGTGCTGCCACAGCAGCGGATCGCCGCCGCGCGATGCGTCGAAGAAGGGCCAGTCCAGCAGGCGCTCCATCTCGAACAGCACGTCTCCGGCGATCAGCGGGGGGAAGGCGAACAGGATCATCACCGCCACCACCAGGATGTACCAGGCGTAGAGCGGCATCAGGTTGAGCCGCATCCCCGGCGGGCGGCACTTGAGCACGCCCACGATCAGCTCGACGGCGGCGGCCACCGAAGACACCTCGATGAACGAGAGGCCGAGCATCCAGATGTCGGCGCCCAGGCCCGAAAGGTCGGTGCGGGTGGTCAGTGGCGGGTACATGAACCAGCCCCCGTCCGGCGCGGCGTCGAAGAAGATCGATCCGGAGACGAACACGCCGCCGATCAGGAACGACCAGTAGCCGAAGGCGGAAAGGCGCGGGAACGGCAGGTCGCGCGCGCCCAGCAGCTGCGGCAGCAGGATGATCGAGACCGCCTCGAACATCGGCACCGCGAAGAGGAACATCATCACCGAGCCGTGCAGGGTGAAAAGCTGGTTGAAGGTGCCGGGGCCGACCAGGTCGTTGTCCGGCACCGCCAGCTGGGTGCGCATGATCAGCGCCAGCACGCCCGCGAAGAGCATGAAGGCGAAGGCGGTCAGCACGTACCACTTGCCGACCTGGTTGTTGTTGGTGTCGCTCCACCGCAGGAACAGGCCCTTGGGCGGTGCCCAGACTTCGCGCAGGCGCTGCTCCTGCGCGGCGCGCAGGGCGAGATCGTCCTGGTCGTGCAGGCTCATCGGCCCTCCTCCGGAGCGGGTTGTTTCAGCCAGCGGGCGAGGGCGAGCGCCTCTTCCCGCGAGAGGTGCCCATAGGCGGGCATCCGCGCGCCGGGCTTGAACTGGTGGGGATCGCGGATGAAGGCGGCGGTGTTCGCCACTGTCGGCGCCAGGATGCCCGCGCCCAGGGTCAGGCGCTCGCCGTAGCGGGTGAGATCGGGGCCGATATCGCTCGCCGAGGCAGGCGTGACCCCGCGGACGGTGTGGCAGCTTGCGCAGCCTTCGCGCGCGAACAGCATGGCGCCCCGATCGCGTGCGCGGGCCGGAGGACTACGGGAAGCGGCGAGCCAGCGGTCGAAGTCGGCGGGTTCCATGGCGATCACGTCGAAGGCCATCAGCGCGTGGCTCAGCCCGCAGAATTCCGCGCAGACGCCGCGATAACGGCCGGGCTTCTCGGCCTTGACCACCAGTCGGTTGATGCGGCCGGGGATCATGTCCATCTTGCCCGCCAGACCCGGAATCCAGAAGCTGTGCACCACGTCCCTGGCGGTGAGTTCGAACACCACCGTGCGGCCGACCGGCAGGCGCACCTCGTTGGCGGACAGCAGGGGCCGCGCGCCATCCTCATAGTGCACGCGCCACCAGAACTGCTCGCCCTCCACCCGGATACGCAAGTCGGTTTCGGCGGCGGGCAGCGGGCGCATGGCCGGGAGCGCCCAGATCAGCAGCCCGGTAAGCACCACGGTGGGGAAAATCGCGCCGAGCCAGAGAACCAGGCGCATGCCGCCGGCGTGGCTCAGCTTGCCTTCGGGCGCTCGGGCGGCGACGACATAGATCGCCGCAACGCCCAGCGCGATCGCCAGGCCGCCGATTGCCAGCACGATGGTCAAACCCAGCGTGGAACGCGCTTCGAGGCCGAACGGCGCCAGCGCGGATTGATGCGCGTTGCAGCCGGCCAGCGCCAGCGTCCAGACGGCAATGGATTTTCGCAAGATGCCCGTTTCCCCTGACACGTCCGCAAGCAACGCATCAGGGGCGGGGCGGTTCACTGCTTTCGGCGGATTACCGCGTTACAAATGGTTGCTGGGCGGCGGATCAAGGATTGTTTGAAAAATGCCCGTGGGGGCATTTTTAGAGCGGCACCGGCCCGCGCCCCCACCCTACCACCCAACGGTACTATCCTGCGCGTGGTAGGGTGGGGGCGCCTGAGAAACACGGGGGGGCGGTGCCGCTAAATTCGCTTTCAGCGAATTTTCAAACGGGCTCTCAAGGATTGGGAGCCGGGCGCGTGCCGTTGGTCCGTTGGCCGCCCACACCGCCCGTTGCGCCGGTATCGGCGCCGGGGTTCAGGCGTTCGTCCTCCTTGTCGGGATGAAGCTCGGCTTCGCGGGCGCGGGTCGGATTATCGTCCGGCACGCCCCGGGGAGGCTTGCCCTGCGTATTGGTCCAGCGCCCGTCCGGCGTGGAGGCGGTTCCGGTGACGTTGCGCGAATCTTCGGGTTCGTATTCGGCCATGATCCTTCTCCTTCGCTTTTAGAAGGCCCCGCCGCCGGAAGCGTTCCCGGAACTGTGCGGATCGATGAACCAACCCGGCCTGCGGGGCGTTGCCATGCCGTGGCACGAAGAAGGAACCCGAAATGAGCGACAAGACACGCGAAGTGAAGGACGCCGCCAAGGTCATGAAGGGCTATGCCAAGCGGCTGGTGGGCGAACTCACCGGCCGCCCGGACCTTGTCGTCAAGGGCGAGGAAGACCAGACCGAGGCCTTGCGCGATGTTCGAGAGGCGCGGGCGAAGGACGCGGAATGATGAGGGAAAATAAGGCCTGAAACGAAGCGGGCCGGCGACCGGCGCGAGGCGCCAGGGTCGCCGGCCCTGTCAACTGCCGTTACTGACGCAGGCTGTCGGGGACGATGCCGCCGTTCTTGGCGAGGCTGTCCATCACGGCGCGATGGAGGGCGATGTTCTGCTCCGCCGAACCGTGCTCTGCCGCATGGACGCCCAGCTCGTCCGCCAGTTCCTTGCGCGCGGCAAGGCTGGAATCGAGGTCGAGCAGCTTCAGCAGATCGACGATGGAGCTTTGGTAGTTGCCGCCGTGGTCCGCCTTTATCGACGCCATTTCCTCCAGCACCGCGCCTACGTCGACGGGTTCGGCAGCGGGTTGCGGAGCGGGGGCGGCGGTTGGAGCCGGGGCGGCGGCTGGCGCGGGAGCGGCCGGGGCGGGTGCCGGAGCCGCTTGGGCCTTGTTGCGATGGAAGACCTTGTCGAAGATATTTCCGAGGATTCCCATAGTCGTGCTCCTGACAGGACGAGACACGCCGCGATCCGGGCGATCGGGCAAAGTCTTTCCGGGAACGCGCGGCGGAGAAGTTGGTTCACGCTTGAGCATAGTGAGGAAGAGGAATTCACCATGAAGCACCGGGTACTGATCGCCGTCTCCTTCGCAGCGCTGGCACTGTCGGCCTGCAAGAAGGAAGCCCCCGCCACCACAGACACCGCAACGGCCCCGGCCACCGGCGTGATGCCCGGCGCCTATCCGGGCACGGACGGCACGATGGCCACCGCCACCCAGAGCCCTGCCCAGGTCTTCGCCAACGCCGCTGCCGCCAGCGACGCCTTCGAGATCGAGACGTCCAAGCTCGCCATCGCCAAGGCCCAGGCGCCGGGGGTGAAGCGCTTCGCCGAAAAGATGATCGATGCGCACACCCAGTCCACCGCGAAGCTGAAGGGCGTGACCGACAAGCTCTCGCCCGCGATCACGCCTGACGCGGGCCTGAGCGATGCGCAGCAGCAGAAGCTGGACGCGCTCAAGAACCTGACCGGCGCGGACTTCGACAAGGCCTATGCCTCGGCGCAAGTGGATGGGCACCAGATGACGCTCGACAAGCTGAAGGACTATGCCGCGAACGGCGATTCCGCGCCGCTCCAGGCTTTCGCCAAGGAGCTGATTCCCACGGTTACCGCCCATCTCAACATGGCTAAGTCGCTTTAGGACCGTCCGAGCGGCACATAAAGGGCGCGGCCTGCCCGGCCGCGCCCGCTTCCGTTCAGGCTCGGTGCCTGTCGCAATGCCGCCATAAACCGAGGCTAGGCATGGCCGAAGAGATTTGTCTGCTGCGCTTGCCGCAGTTCTGCTAGAGTATCCCCCGTGAGCACCGCGATTCCCCACGACTTCCGCATCGGCGTCGATGCTGCCGACATCGACTTCATGGGGCATGTCAACAATGCCAGCTACCTGAAATGGGTACAGGACGCCGTTCTGGATCACTGGCGCGCCATCGCGCCGTCCGAAGTGGTGGGCCAGCACCTGTGGGTCGCGCTCAAGCACGAGATCACCTATCGCAAGCCCACGTTCCTGGGCGATGACGTGATCGCCACCGTGCTTCTGGAAAAGGTGCAGGGCGCCCGCGCCTTCTACGAAACCGTCATCAAGCGGGGCGAGGAAGTCCTGGCGGAAGTGAAGTCCAGCTGGTGCTGCCTTGATGCCGCCACCCTCAGGCCGGCCCGCCTGGCGCGCGACGTGATCGACCACTTCTTCGGCAACGACGCGCCCTGAGCGAGCGGGGCCGAAGCCCCGGCGCTTGGGCTATCTGTTCACCCGTGGTATCAACGCGCCATGTTTCTTGCCGCCGTTCTGCTTGCCGCCACTACCCCCACGGTGTCCTCGTCCATCAAGGCGCGCTCGGATCGCCCCATCGGCGAGGTGGCGGCCTGCGTGGAGACGGAGTTCGATAACGTGGGCGCCAGCGAAAACCTTTCGACCGATACCGGTCGCAAGGTTGATTTCCGCCTCAAGAAGCAGGGCGATACGCCTACCACCGCGCTGATGTCGTTCGAGGCCCGCCACGACGGAACCTTGGTTCTCTATGGCTTCGGAGACTGGCAGAGCGCGGTTGAACCGATGTGGAAGACTCTCGCGCGCGAGTGTTTCCCGGAACTGCAAGCCACTACGAAACCGCGCTAATCGGTCTCGCGCAGCGCGCCCAGCACCAGCGTTCGGTAAGTCCTGTCGCGCAGGCCCTCTGGCGCCGCGAGTCCCATGCGGGACAGGGCCTCCTCTTCCTCTGCCGAGGGCGACGCGGCGATGCCGCGCGCGGCCAGGGCGACAAGGGTTCCGGGGCTTCCGGCGGTTTCGGCCAGATGTTGCAGAGCGGGCAGAAGGCGCTGCTCCACCGGGGTGAAGTCGGTTCCGAACGGATAGGCGGGGAAGTCCGTGCCCGGCAGGGTCTTGCCGATCCGCTCGGGCAGGTTGTTCTCCCACTCGGGCGGGATGCGCCAGTCCGGAGCGATCTTTCCGGCCGCCCGCGCGGCATCGAGGAGTTCGTGCTGGAAGCGGCTGTCGGCAATCGCGATCAGGCGCTGGACGACGCGTTCGTCGCTCATGCCGCGCAAGTCCGCCACGCCGTATTCGGTGACGACAACGTCGCGAAGGTGGCGCGGGATCGTCTCGTGGCCATAGCGCCAGACGATGTTCGATTGCAGCTCGCCTTCGTGCAGGCGGGTGGCGGGCATGGTGATGATCGAGCGCGCGCCTTCCAGCTCCAGCGCCTGGGCCACGAAGTTGTACTGGCCGCCAACGCCGCTGACCACGCGGCCGTCCTCCAGTCCATCCGAGATGGTGGCGCCCAGCAGGGTGACCATCATCGCGCTGTTGACGAAGCGGGCGTCGACGCGCGCGGCGCGCTTGGCCTGCTCATCGCCGTAGAGCGCGTTGACGTAGGAGATTTCGCGCATGTGGATGCGCCCTCGGGTGGCCTCGTCCATGTCGCGCAGCGCGGCATAGAAAGCGCGCGGGCCTACGAAGAAGCCGCCGTGAAGCACCGCGCCCTCGACCTCGCGCTTGACGATTTCCTCCCGGATCAGTGCCACGAAGCCGTCCACCAGCATTTCAGTGGGCGCATAGAGGCCGGCGTCGAACGCGCTCCGTTCCACCGGGGGGCGGACCTGCCCGGCCACCAGCAGGCCCTCGATGGCGGCGCGGAAGCGGTCCGGTCGCTGCTGGCGCAGGATCAGTGCGTGCGCCACGGCATCCCCGATCTCGCCGATGCCGATCTGAAGCGAGCCGCCGTCGCGCACCAGCGAGGCGACATGGACGCCGATCGCGTGCTGCGCGGGGCTGACCGGCTGCTTGGGCGGGCCGAACAGGGGAAAGCGGGTCTCCGCGCTGTCCAGCATCATCGCGAAGGCATCCGCGCTGAGGTCTGCAGGGCCGGACATGAACGGCAGCTCGTCGTTGACCTGCCCGATCAGCAGGAAGTCGGCCTTTCCTTTCTCGCGCTCACGCAAGAGGTCCAGCGTCATGTCGCTGTTGCAGCTCAGGCTGAAGCGTTCGCCGCGCCGGGCCACGATCTGGGCGATCACGTTCACGCCCTGGTCGAGGAGATAGCGCACGGCGTGGGTATAGTTGGCCGAGATGTAGCTGCGCTGCGCCTCTGGGGTGCCGAGCCGAGAGCCCGCCTGGAAGAAGAACTCGTTGACCTCGACGTTCGGCGGCAGTTCGCCCGCGCGCTGGGCAGCGGCATAGGCGAATTCGGGATAGCCGCCCATGGTGCGTTCGAACACCGGCTCCAGAAAGCGGCGTTCGAGGTCGGAATGGAGGGCGGGCGGCTCCAGCGTGAGCGCGGTGAATATCCGCAGCCGGATCGCCGGATCACGCCGCGCGCGCTCGAACAGCGCATTGGCGACATGGGGCGATTTGCCCAGGCCCAGCGGCAGGCCCAGCACGATCCGGCCATCGGTAGCGGCAATGATCCGGTCCGCGATCTCTTCCGGATCGGTGAGGTATGCGGTCACTTCAGTGCGTCCCACCCCGCATCCGGCTCGAACCGCGCGCCGTGCTTGCGGGCAAGTTCGGATAGGGCCGCCACCACCTCGCCAACCCCGCGCTCGCGGGCGTAGTGCAGCGGGCCGCCTCGGAACGGCGCGAAGCCGGTGCCGAAGATCATGGCGGCATCGATCACGTCCGGATCGTCGTTCACGCCTTCGCGCAGCACGGCGACGGCGGTGTTGACCATCGGCAGGATCAGGCGGTCGGCCAGATCGGGATCGGGCGCTTCGGCATCCTGTTTCGGGTGCGCTTTCACCGGCTTGCCGTCGCGCCAGACGTAGATGCCCTTGCCGGTCTTCTTGCCCAGTTCGCCAGCTTCCACCTTGTCCTTCAGCCATTGCGGCGCTTCGGGCAGGGGCCAGTCGAGTTCGCGCTTCAACATCTCGGCAACGGCCAGTCCGATGTCGAGGCCCACCTGATCGGCCAGTTCGAGCGGGCCGACCGGCATGCCGAAATCGGTGGCGGCCTTGTCGATCACTTCGGGGGCACGGCCTTCGTCCATCAAGGTCAGGGCCTCGGCCAGATAGGGCGTGAGCACGCGGTTGACGATGAAGCCCGGCGCGCTCCTGGCGGGAGCGGGGAGCTTGCCGATGCGGCCCACGAAGGCGCGCGCCTGGGCCGCGACATCCGCATCGGTGCCGTCATGGCTGACAACTTCGACCAGATCGAGCCGCGAGACCGGGTTGAAGAAGTGGATGCCGACCAGGCGCTCCGGTCGCGCCAGCCCTTCGCGCAGCTCGGCCAGCGGGATCGACGAGGTGTTGGTGGCCAGGATCGCGCCAGCTTTCATGCGCGGCTCGGTATCGGCATAGAGCCGGCGCTTGAGGTCCGCCTTCTCGGGCGCGGCTTCGATCACGAGGTCCGCGCTGGCCACGCCGTGGCCTTCCGAGTCGGGAATCAGGCGGTCCAGCGCGTCGCGGATCTTCAGCCGGTCACCATGGGCGATCTTCTCGTAGAGCGCGGCGGCGCGGGCCACGGCCTTGCCGATCATGTCCGCTTTCACGTCCGACAGGCTGGTCCGCAGCCCCTTCCACGCGCACCACGCGGCAATGTCCCCGCCCATGGCGCCCGCGCCGATGACGTGGACTTGCGAAATCCACGCGTCCTTTCCGGCCAGTTCCTTCAGCTTCTGGCGCAGGAAGAACACGCGGATCAGGTTCTGCGCGGTGTCCGTCAGCATGAGCCGCGCGAAGGAGGCGATTTCCGCCTGCTTCATCGCCTCAATGTCGCCGCCGTGCTCTTCCCAGAGGTCGATCAGGGCGTAGGGGGCGGGATAGTGCCGCGACGGCGCGCGGCCTTCCGCCTGCACCCGCATCTGCCGCGCGACAAGGCGGCGGGCGGGGGCGCTGTCCTTGATCCTGCCGACCAGCCCTTGCCGTGCCTGCTCCAGATCGCCGTTCACCGCCGCTGCGATGGCGGCTTCGACATGGCGCTCCGGCACGAGTGCATCGACAAGGCCCATGCGTTTCGCTTGCCGGTCATGGATCGACTTGCCGGTGAGCATCGCGCTCATGGCCTCGATCGGATCGCAGAGATGGGTGAAGCGCGCGGTGCCGCCAAGGCCGGGGTGGAGGCCGATCTGCACTTCGGGGAAGCCGAAGCGGGTGCCTTCCACGGCGATGCGCTGGGTGCAGGCGAGCGCGATCTCCAGCCCGCCGCCCATGGCATAGCCGTGCATCACCGCGATGGTGGGGATGGTGAGCGCCTCCAGCCGGTCCACCACGGCATGGGCCGAGGTGATCCTCTCGCGGATCGCGGCTTCGTCCGTCACGCCGCGAAATTCAGAGATATCCGCGCCCGCCAGGAAGCCGTCCCGCTTGGCCGAGCGGATGACGAGCGCTTTCGGTGCGCGCTGCTCGATCTGGTCGAGGATGCGCGCGAATTCCTCCAGCACGGCCTGGGAGAGGGTATTGGTGCCGCTGCCCTGCTGGTCGAGCACGGCCCAGGCCACGCCCGCGTCGTCGCGCGCGAAGCGCCAATGGGTGAAGTCGTCGGACGGCTCCGGGTTTGAAACAGGGCCGAGCGTCAGGTCGCGGTCGGCCAGATAGGTCCATGCGGGATCGTTCATCGTGGCCTCCTTCATGCGCGTTCGATCAGCATTGCGCCGCCCTGGCCGCCGCCGATACATTCGGTGGCGATGCCCCGGCGGCTGCCGAGCCGCTCCATGGCCTGCACCAGATGGAGCGCGATGCGGGCGCCGCTGGCGCCGACCGGATGGCCGAGCGAGATCGCCCCGCCGTCGACGTTGATCCGGGCCGGATCGATCGTGCCCGCGGCACCGTCCAGCCCCAGCACCTCGCGGCAGAAGCCATCGTCCTGCCAGGCGGCGAGGCAGGCCAGCACTTGCGCGGCGAAGGCCTCGTTCAGTTCCCAGAGGTCGATCGCGTCCAGCGGCAGGTTGTGGCGCTTGAGCAGTTCGGTGGAAGCCAGCACCGGACCCAGCCCCATGATCGAGGGATCGAGCGCCGACCACTGGCTGTCGACGATGCGGGCGCGAGGCGTGAGGCCGTGCCGCTCCACCGCCGCTTCCGAGGCGAGCACGGTCCAGCAGGCGCCGTCGGTGATCTGCGAGCTGTTGCCCGCCGTCACCTTGCCGTAGGGCCGCTCGAACACGGGGTTCAGTTTGGCCAGCTTGGCGACGTCGCTGTCGGGTCGCACCCCGTCGTCATGGTCATGGACCGTGCCGTCGCGGGCGAAGGCGGGTTCCAGTTCGCCCTTCAGCCAGCCTTCGGCGTCGGCCCTGGCCAGCCGCTTGTGGCTTTCGACGGCATAGCGATCCGCCGCCTCGCGCGAGATCGAAAAGAGGTGGGCGAGCACTTCGGCGGTCTGGCCCATGCCGAGATCGGTGATCGGATCGGTCAGCCCCCGTTCCAGCCCGACGATGGGCTTCAGGAATTCGGGCCGGAAGTGGCTTGCCGCCTTGAGGGTGCCGAGCGGGCCGGACTTGTTGCCCTGCATTTCCGCCAGCCATTCCACCGCGTCCTGCCGCAGCACCAGCGGGGCATGGCTCAGCGCCTCCGCCCCGCCCGCCAGGATCAGGTCGCTGCCGCCGTCCGCTATGTAGCGGTAGGCGGTGTCCATCGCCTGCATGCCGGAGCCGCAGTTGATCTGCACGGTGAAGGCCGTGGTCTGCGTGCCGCAACCCAGGCGCAGCGCGGCGACGCGGGCAGGGTTCGCCTCGTCCGCGATGACGTTGACGCAGCCGAGGATCACCTGGTCGAAGTCCGTCGGCGCGAAGGGTTGGCGCAGCAGCAGCGGCCTTCCGCACTGCACGGCAAGGTCGACCGGGGTGAAGGGGCCGGGGCCGCCGCGCACTTTCAGGAAAGGCGTGCGGGCACCGTCGACGATGTAGACCGGGCGGCTCATTCGGCGGGCTCGGCGATGCGAGTGGCGGCCGTGTCCTGCCCGGAAAGGTCGAGTTCCTCCGCCGCGAAGTCGTCCACCGCGATTACCTCGGCCACGGCTTCGTCGGCGGCGCGAAGGCTGGCCAGTTCCTCCTCGCTGATCAGGCCTTGTTCGCGCGCCTTGTCGAGATCGCGGACGCGGGCCTTGCGCAGGCGATCGTGAACGGGCTGGGTGGCGACGGTCTGGCGGAACGCTTCCGTAAGGCGACCGACCGCCTCGTCGGCGCCGCCGATATAGACGTTGTCGATCAGCCGCTCGCGCGCGGGGCAGGGCTCCAGCAGGATCTCCGCGCATTGGCGGATGGTGCGGTCGGACGGACCGTTGCGGCTGCGGCCGAACGGCTGGATGAACAGGCGCAGCATCCAGCCCACCGGGCGGGCGGGGAAGTTGGCGATGATCTCGGCGAAGCGCTGCTCGATGGTGGCGAAACCGCTTTCCATGCACCAGGCCAGCAGCGGCAGGTCGTCTTCCTGCCGCCCCTCGTCCTCCCAGCGCTTGAGCGCGCCGGACAGGAGATAGAGTTCGGACAGGACATCGCCCAGCCGGCCGGAGAGCAGCTCTCGCCGCTTGAGTTCGCCGCCCAGGGTGAGGAACGATATGTCGGACACGAACGCAAAGGCAGCGGCGTAGCGGCTCATCTGGCGATAATAGCGCGTCGCCTTCCCGGCCCGGGGTGCGGGGGCGAAGGCGCCGCCGCTCCAATTGCGCACGAACGCGCGGATCGCGGTCTTCAGCGCATGGCCCACATGCTTCCACAGCACCTGGTCGAAATTGGCCAGCGCCCGCCCGCGATTGGCATCGCCCACCGCGCGGATTTCCTCCAGCAGGTAGGGGTGCGATCGGATCGCGCCCTGTCCGAACACCATCAGGCTGCGGGTGAGGATATTGGCGCCCTCGACGGTGATGCCCACCGGAATTGCGCGATACTGGCTGCCCAGATAGTTGCGCGGCCCTTCGATGATGGCCTTGCCGCCGTGGACGTCCATGGCATCGTTGATGACCACGCGCATCCGCTCGGTGGCGTGGAGCTTGAGGATCGAGGAGACGACCGCCGGATGGTTGCCCTGGTCCAGTCCGGCGCAGGTCAGCCGCCTTGCGCCGTCCAGCAGATAGGCATTGGCGGCGATCCGGGCGAGGCGTTCCTGAATGCCCTCGAACTTGCCGATCGGCAGGTTGAACTGCGACCGGACACGGGCATAGGCGCCGGTGGTATGGGCCGCGAAAGCACCCGCCGCCGCCGAGAGCGAGGGCAGCGAGATGCCCCGCCCGGCCGCGAGCGCGCTCATCAGCATCTTCCAGCCCTGGCCGACGCGCTCGGGCCCGCCGATCACGTTGTCGAGCGGGACGAACACGTCATGTCCTTCGTTCGGGCCGTTCTGGAAGCTCTGCATCGAGGGGATGTGGCGGCGGCCGATGGTGACGCCGGGAAGGTCCGTGGGGACCAGCGCCACGGTGATGCCGATGTCCTCCTGGCCGCCCAGCAGGCGCTCGGGGTCGCGCAGCTTGAAGGCAAGGCCCAGGATCGTCGCCACCGGGCCGAGGGTGATGTAGCGCTTGTGCCAGTTGAGGCGGATGCCCAGCACCTGCTCGCCGTTCCATTCGCCCCGGCAGATCACGCCCTCGTCGGTCATTGCGGCGGCGTCCGAGCCGGCCTCGGGGCTGGTGAGCCCGAAGGCCGGGACTTCGCGGCCATCGGCCAGGCGCGGCAGCCAGTGCTGCTGCTGCGCCTCGGTGCCGAAGCGCAGGATCAGTTCGCCCGGCCCCAGCGAGTTGGGCACCATCGCCGTCACCGCCGCCGAGACCGAGCGCGTGGCGATCTTGCGCACGATCTCGCTATGGGCGAAATTCGAGAAGCCGAGGCCGCCGTGCTCTTTGGGGATGATGATGCCGAAGAACTTCTCGCGCTTCAGGTAATCCCAGGCTTCCGGCGGCAGGTCGCGGGTTTCCGAAGTCATGCGCCAGTCGTCGATCATGGCGCAGAGGGTGTCGACCGGACCGTCCAGAAAGGCGCGTTCCTCTTCAGTGAGCGTGGCGGGCGGCATGGCCAGCAACTGCTCCCAATCCGGATTGCCGGTGAACAGCGCGGCGTCCCACCAGGTGTTGCCGGCGTCGATCGCCTCGTTCTCGGTCGCGGATAGCGCGGGTAGGGCCGACTGGACGAGCGAGAGGACCGGCCGGGTCAGGATCTCGCGGCGGGCGGTGGTCATGATATTCGTGGGGGCGGACATCTATCGGCTCCTTCTCCTGCGGAGGACAACGCCTTTCCGCCGGAAATTGCTCCCGTTAGTTTTTGTGTCGCAGCTCCTCGGGCTTGTGCGCGGCCTTCTTTCCCGACTTGGCGCTCTTGACGATGTATTGTGGGTTGTCCTTGGAAGCCGCGACCTTGTGGCTCTTGATATGCGTTTCCGAGGTCTGCTTCTTCTCGACGGTGCCGTGGGTGGCGCCCTGGCTGGTGTCCCATTCCACCTTGTCGCCCTTGCGGAACTGCTTCGTCATCGCGGCGTCTCCTGCTTGCGGTCACAGGGCGAACGCGGCGCGCGGTGCTGGCGTTCCGGGCCGGGTGAGCGAGGACGCTTGATGGCGGCCCCGGTTTGCGCATATGCCCACAGGGTCACGACCGGCTCATCCGCTCCGAGGTCTTCCATGTCCCTAGTCAAGAAATCGGCGCTCGCCGCCCGCAAGGCCGACGCCAAGAGCGCCGCGATGGCCGAACCTGCCGCCGAGAGCCTCAATGCCCGCTCCCCTGCGCATTCTCCGGCCCGCCCACGAAGGCGTGCATCGACAGCGGTGGAGCGCCTCGGACAAGCCGTGGAGGAACTGGCGAGCGGCCTGGCCGAAGCGGCGGGTGCCGCAGCCGAGCTTCAGCAGGCCACCGACCACATTTCCACCTCGGCAGAGGAAGCGGCGGGCGGGGCGCAGGAATCGCTGGGGCTGATCGGCAGCCTGCGCGGCAATTTCCGGGAATCGCGCGAACGCGCGGCGGCGGCGCAGCGGCAGGTCGAGCTGGTGCAGTCCGGCTTCACCGACGCGGCGGCGCAGATCGAGGCCTCGGTCTCGGCCATCGTGCTCAATGGCGAGCGGCAACTGGGCTCGGTCGGTCTGGTCGAAAAGCTGGAGGCGGCGGCCACCACCATCGTCGCCATCGGCGAGACAGTGGCCGACCTCTCGGAGCAGACCGGCATGCTGGCGCTCAATGCCGCGATCGAGGCGGCGCGGGCGGACGAGGCCGGGCGCGGTTTCGCGATCATTGCCGACGAAGTGCGCGAACTGGCCGACGATGCTGAGCGCAATGCCACCGAGATCCGCGGTTTGGGCGACGGCATCGTCTCCGAAGTCCGCGACGCGGCAGAGCGCATCCGGCAGGCCTCTGCACTGGCCACGGAACAGGCCGATGGGGGGCGAGCACTGATCCGCGACCTTCAGGCCGCGCGTGACCGGCTGGCGGTGCTCGTCGAGGGTGCCGAGCAGATCGCGCTCGCCTCGATCGAGGCGGATACGGCTGCGACCGAGGCGGAGAAGGGCGCCGAACAGATCGCGGCTGCCGCCGAAGAGCAGTCCGCCGCTTCCGCCGAGGCGCGGCAGGCGGTGGAGCAGCAGGCCGTGTCGCTGGACCAGAGCCAGCAGACGGCGGAGGCGCTTTCGGAACTGGTGGGCCGGTCTTCCGCCGCCGCCAGCAAGACGGATTCCGGCGAAGTGGCGGAGCAGATCGCCACCGCCGCCGAGGAATTGTCCGCGACGGTGCAGGAGCTTTCGGGCGCTGCCGGCCAGATTCTGGTGGCGGTGGAGCAGATTTCGCGCGGGGCGCAGGTCCAGGGCGCGGCCACGTTGCAAGCCAGCGCGGCGATGACCCAGATCGAGCGATCGGCAACGGCCGCGCAGGCCCGCGCCGAACAGGCCAGCGAGGGCATCCAGGCGGTGATCGCCACGGCCGAGACGGGCCGGGATCGCGTGGCCGCGCTGGTGGCGGGCGTGAGCAGCGCGGTGGAGCAGACGCGCGGCGTTCTCGATGCGCTCGGCCGGATCGGGGATACCGGCCGTCGGATCGAGAAGATCGGCGACGGCCTTGCCCTGGTGGCGCTCCAGACCAACATGCTGGCCGTGAGCGGGGCCGTGGAAGCCACGCGCGCGGGTAGCGCGGGTGTCGGTTTCTCGACGGTGACGGGCGACATCCGCAAGCTGGCGCGCGAGGCGGCGGTCAATGCGCAGGACGTCAAGGATTCCGTGCGCGCGATCCAGGACCAGCTTTCCCTGTTGCGCGGCGATCTCGATCAGATTGCCGGGGCGGGAGAAACCGAGGCCGGGCGGAACCGGGCGATGATCGAGCGGTTCTCCGTCATGGCCGAGAATCTTTCCGAAACCGGGCGCGGCAATGCCGCGATCCTCGATGGAGCGCAGTCGATCCTGATTTCCGTGCGCGAGATCCGCAGCGGAACCGAGCAGATTGCGACGGCTGCCGAAATTTCGTCCGGCGCCGCCCGGCAGGCCAGTATCGCCGCCCGGCAGCAGGCGCAGGGCGCCGAGGAACTGGCGGCCGCCATCGAGGATATCGCCGCGCTGGCCGCTTCCTTCGATACCGCGCGTCCCGGCGCCTCGCGCGAAAATGAGGCCTGACCGGCCCGTGACGGAGCGGGCCGAAGCCCACCTCGCGGCAGGGCCCGCAGGCGAGGATAAAGTGCTGGCCTTCGTCGCGGGGGGGCTGCGCCGGTCGCTCGCCGCGCACCGGGTGCGAGAGATAGCGAGCCTGCCGCGCCTGACGCCGGTGCCGTTCGGCGCGGCGGGGTTGCTGGGGCTGGGCAATTTCCGGGGGCGGATAGTGCCGGTTCTGGCGCTGGACGGCGCCGATGGCGCGGCGGCCTCTCGGGCGCTGTTGCTGGACGGGGAACGGCCGGTCGCGCTGGCCGTGGAGGCGGTGCTGGGCCTGGAGGCTCGCGAGGGCGAAACGCTCGATC
>NZ_JBJDRF010000074.1:0-21097 GCF_044987305.1 Novosphingobium sp. ZW T3_23 | reverse complement strand
AGAACCGGCTATAGCGATATCCGTCCGGATGCTCGGCGCGGTACTCCTCCCAGAGCACCTGCAGCGTCACGTGTTTGCGCTTCAGCTCGCGCGCTACCACCGGCCAGTCCGGCTCCGGAAGCTTGCGCCGGCCAGGTTTGACGCCGGAGGCGCCATACAAGCGTCCCTCCAGATCTATGTCGCCGATCTCGGACGGAACCGGCCACGCCAATCCCGAGCGATCGAAGCGCACGATCATGTCGCGCACTGTAGAACGAGCAAGGCCAGTCAGTCGGGCGATCTCGCGCATCGGGACACAAGCCTCCCGATGCATTCTCATTACTTCGCGCACATGGCGCATCTTCGGCCTCCTCGTCGGCATCTCCATCCTCCGGCTGCTGCGCCGATAGGATGGACCCAACGATCGGGCTTCTCACTCCCTCCCGGGTGGCCGGGAATTGCTCGGAATGGTGGCCGGCATCATCTCGGAATCCCGGCCGGGATCAAATCGGAATGGTGGCCGGGATGACCCCGGAATCCGCACCGTAGGCCTGTGGCCAGTTCTGGTCGATACAAGCCAGCTCGAGAATGCACTGCTAAATCTATGCATCAATGCGCGCGACGCAATGCCGGACGGTGGGACGCTCACGATAGAGACGGGCAACCGCTGGCTCGATACCCACGCCGCGGCGGCGCGGGACATGGAACCTGGGCAGTATGTCTCATTGTGTGTCTCGGACACGGGAACCGGGATGACGGCCGAGACTATTTCGAAAGCGTTCGATCCCTTTTTCACCACCAAGCCGATCGGGTTGGGAACGGGTCTTGGGCTATCGATGATCTACGGCTTCGCCCGCCAGTCCGGCGGGCAGACGCGGATTTATTCTGAAGTCGGACAAGGGGCGATGGTCTGTCTTTACCTGCCAAGGCATGTGGGAGATGCCGAAGCGGCTGAGACGATAACGACGGAGACGGCCCGTTTGCCGCAGGCGCGTGCCGGCGAAACCGTCCTGATCATTGATGACGAACCGACCATAAGGATGCTGGTAACAGATATATTGGAGGGGCTGGGTTACGCGGCGCTCGAAGCGCCGGATGGCGCTGCGGGTCTCGAGATTCTTGAATCGGACGCAAGGGTCGATCTTCTCATCACTGATGTTGGATTGCCGGGCGGCCTCAACGGACGCCAAGTTGCCGACGCGGCGCGGAACCTCCGCCCTGACCTCAAAGTCTTGTTCATTACGGGCTACGCAGAGAATGCCGGATTAAGTCATGGCCATCTTGATCCGGGCATGCATGTGCTAACCAAACCTTTTTCCATGGACGCAATGGCAGCTCGTATTACCGAGCTTGTTCAACAGCGCCGCGACCAAGGGGGGAGCCTGTGATGGATTCCGGCATGCCAAAAGGCCATGAATGGAAACCCGAACACCTTCGGCACGCGGTTATGGCGGCAGGCGTGGCACTGTGGGCCTGGAACGTCGATACCGATGAACTCAAGATGGACGATTTCGCCTATGAGCTTTGGGGAGTGCCCCTTAAGCCAACAGTCTCGTTTGAGGAGCTATCGGCACACATCCATCCGGAAGACCGTGACCGAGTTCGGGCGGGATTTGCTGCGACACGCGCCGTTCTTGGATCTTATGAGACGGATTTTCGGATATTGGTCGGCGAGGAAGTGCGTTGGATTGCTGCGCGAGGAAAAGGGGATGATGAAGGTATCGTCGGTCGCACAATGTTTGGCATTTTCCTCGACGTAACGGGGCGCAAGCAGGCTGAGGAAGGGCATGAACTCCTAGCCGGCGAGATGAGTCATCGAGTAAAAAATCTGCTGTCGATCGCTGCCGGACTGACCGCCATATCCTCGCGTTCCGCTAAAACGATCGAAGAGATGGCTGCGGAGCTCACCGACCGTCTGGCGGCGCTCGGCCGCGCGCATGATTTGGTTCGGCCTCTTCCTGACGGCCAAGGCAAAGCGGCTTTGCTGGGAGATTTGCTCACTGTGCTTCTCGCACCCTATAATGATCTGGGGGCGTTCAAGGGCAGGATTCGTGTAGCCGTTGAGCGCATGGGGATTGGTGAGGGAGCGGCCACGGGCATCGCTTTGGTATTTCACGAGCTGGCGACTAATTCCATGAAATATGGAGCGCTATCGGTTCCGGAGGGGACACTCGATATCTCGAGCGTTAACGATGGCAACGACATTGTCGTCACTTGGCTCGAGCGGGGAGGACCGGTCGTGCGGTCGCCAGAAGTTGGAGATGGTTTTGGCAGCAAACTCGTTCAACGCAGCGTTCGCATACAGCTGGCCGGTTCGATCAACTACGAGTGGGATGCAGCTGGCCTCATCGTTACCGTTCGTATGAGCCGTGCTCGCTTGGCGAACTGAAGCGTTTTTGTTCGGCAGGCGAGCTTGAACAGCTTCTTCGCCCCGGTCCTGTACAATCGTAGATTGGGTATCGATTGAAGGGGGGCTTTCCTTGGCATCAGGCCTATCGATAACTGGCGTTATCGCGCAGACCAAAGTAATGCCTGGTACGTCGTCAACTCGGTGGATGTGACGACGTACCAGGCAGTATTCGAAAGCAGTGAAAGTGTTCCTTCGCTGCTAATCGAATTAGAAGTGGAAGATCACACCGGCCATCGGACGAATGCTGTCGAAGTCGTAGGTCTCGGCAGACAGGCGAAGGCGAACGCCGCTGTTTCCGGTTACACCTCCAAGGCCGATGTCCCTGGGACCAACTTCGACGCCAACGCCGTAGATCCAGTCCTTTTCATCTCCGTACGCGCGCTTGCCATTGACCCACTGGTAGCCTGCCGAGGCGTAGATCAGGCCGCTTTCTCCGGCCCGGCCACCGATACGGCCCTTGACGCCGTACTCCCAGTCGATGTCGCCAAAGCCCTTGGTCGCATTGCCTTCCACGCCGACGAAAGCTGGCCCAAGCGGAATATTGACACCCGCGACACCGCTCACGAGGCCGCCGTTCATCCGTCCGCCGCGGGGCGAACCGAACTCGCTTTGACGCGAAAACTCGTGGTACCCGCCAAGCACGCCGACGTAAGGCTCAATACCGAAGGCCTCACTGCCGTCAGGGGCGGTCTCCTCCTGGGCGAAGGCTGCGGTCGGCAACGCTGCGGTAAGTGCGAGAGCAAGAAGATACTTCTTCATGAAAAACTCCAAAGTCGATCCGACGATTGTGTCGATGTGCGATTGCTTGAACGACGAACGCGGAAGTCAGTTTCTCGCGTCTGTGGCTTTTGTCACAAGCGTGTCATTTCTGCATCAGCGGTTTGGTTGTCGGGCAATGTTGGATGGCCGATTATGGCTTTCGTCGACTGTGAAGGTCTTGCGGGCTTGTCAGAATAAAAGTTACCAAATGCTAGGTGCATCGGGTAAACCGCGTGACGACTGATTGGGTTGGATGTGCGTAACCT
The DNA here is from genome assembly GCF_044987305.1 of Novosphingobium sp. ZW T3_23. Classification (NCBI taxonomy): domain Bacteria; kingdom Pseudomonadati; phylum Pseudomonadota; class Alphaproteobacteria; order Sphingomonadales; family Sphingomonadaceae; genus Novosphingobium; species Novosphingobium sp. ZW T3_23. The sequence continues at coordinate 17,683 of NZ_JBJDRF010000074.1, read as the reverse complement.
AGCGGGAACAGTATTGCGAGAGTGTCATTATCGGCCGCCGCGGCAGTGAACTGTGGCAGGTGGTTCCGTCGCTCTAGGTTAGCCAGTTGGCAGGTTGGTTTTTAGCGGACGTTTTCGCCAAACTTCGAAAAGTGATCGACCAGCGCGGACGTGCCATCTCGGCGATGCTGTGTTCCCACTCATGTCGGGCGGGTCCGCTCAGGTGGTAGGCACCTCTGGGAGCCAGCGGTACGGTGATCCGGGCAAAGCCATTCCCACGCCTTTGCCTGAAGCGCATCGCGGCCGGTTCGCCGAGCGAAATCCCGACGACATGCTCGTAGAGCGGCCGATCGCGGTGCCACCCGATCCCCGCGCCGGCGTCGTAGCGGATCAGCAAGGCCTGGACGAGCAGTGCGGGATCGAGCGCGGCGAAGCTCGCGGCGCGGTCACGCAGCAACATGAGCCAGCCAGGGAAGGGCGGCGCTTCACGCTGCCGCCCCGTCTCGAAATCGTAGTTCCACCCGAACGAGGCAGTGAGGCGCTTGCCGGTCCAGCCCTGGAACCGGAACGGCTCGAGGTCGCATGCGTCGATACGGCTGATGAGTTCGCGTTCCTCGGCATCGTTGAGGAGATCGAGCCCGGTCGAAAGGCCGGGCAGCGCGGGGGCGCCGAACAGGTCGAGCATCATGCCGCCTGTTCGGTTTCGAACATCGGCAGGGCAGTATCCTCTGCAGGCGATGGCTCGCTCAGGTTTGACACCGTTACGCCGACCAATCTTATACCCTTGGCGGTCGGCAGGACCGAGCGGGCGAGATCGAGCGCGCTGCGCACCAGAAACTCGTGCGTCATCACCGGCTCTGTCTGGCTGCGGCTGCGGGTGATCTGCTTGAAGTCGCCGTACTTGATCTTCACGGTGACGGTGCGGCCAAAGATCTGGCGGGTCTCGCACCAGCGCCATACGTCCTCGGCCATTTTCAAAACGCCGGCCTCGATTTCACCGGAATCCGTCAGGTCCCGGTCGAACGTTGTCTCGGATCCTGAAGACTTGCGGACCCGGTTGGGGTTGACCGGCCGGTGATCCTCGCCGCGGGCAATCGCATAATACCATGCCGCCGAACTGCCAAAATGACGTTCAAGGAATTCCATGGGCTTGGCACGAAGGTCCGCGCCGGTCTCGATGCCAAGCCGCTTCATCTTGTCGGCCGTCACCGGTCCCACGCCGTGGAACCGGCTGACGGGGAGCGTCTCGACCCAGGCACCGCCCATGTCCGGGGTCACGGCAAATTGTCCGTTGGGCTTACGATGATCCGAGGCGAGTTTCGCGAGGAACTTGTTGTAGGAGATACCAGCTGAAGCGGTGAGGCCGGTTTCCTCCAGAATGTCCGCGCGGATGGCCTTCGCCGTTCGCCAGGCGGTCTCGAGGCCGCATTTGTCCGCCGTTACGTCAAGATATGCCTCGTCGAGCGAGAGTGGCTGGATAAGGTCGGTGTAGCGGGCAAACACGGCGTGGATTTGCTGCGAGACCTGCCGGTAGACTTCGAAGCGCGGCGGTACGAACACCAGTTCGGGACAGCGGCGCAGTGCGGTGACCGACGGCAGCGCGGAGCGTACCCCGAACTTCCTCGCCTCGTAGCTGGCTGCTGCAACCACGCCGCGCGCGGCCGCATGGCCGACGGCAACGGGACGTCCGCGCAAGGTAGGATCGTCGCGCTGCTCCACCGAGGCGAAGAACGCGTCCATATCGACGTGGATGATTTTTCTGATCGCGGAATCGCCCATGCGCTGACCATATCACGGGCGGAACAAATATCGAACAAAAAGGATTGCTTGCCTGTCCAGAGTAATGGCTGCGCACACTCGCTGCACAGCTCTTTCCACAGGGTTGTCCCAGAGCGCGGCCCCGGCCTTCATCGCAAATGGCTTGACCCTGCGCCGTTCCGAGTGGGAACATAAAGCGAACATCACGAGTCTTTCGAGTCATCATGCAGCTGCTGTCATCACCGCCCCCGCTTACGATCGAGCAGCTTCGCACGCTGGCGTCACCGCTGGTGCAGTATCGCACCATGCCGTTCGCCGCCGAAGCCCTGGACAGCCGATTGAGCGGGGGAGGACTGCGGGCAGGGGCCCTGCACGAAGCTGCCGCGCTCACCTGCTCACTTGTCGACGATGCTGCCGCCACCTTGTTTTTTGCCGGGATAGCAGCGCGCGAAGCACGCGCTGCAGGCGCTCCGGTCCTGTGGGTGAGCTGCCGCCATGACCTCTACGCGCCTGGCCTCGAACAGGCGGGGCTGGCGTCGGCCGATGTCATTCATGCGCAGCCGCGCGACGATGCGGCGCTGCTCGCCGTGGTCGAGGACGCGGTTCGCGACGGCACCCCGGCCGCTGTTGTTGCCGAGGCCGGCAAGGTATCGATGGTGGCGACGCGCCGGCTCCAGCTGGCGGCGGCAGAAGCCGATATCCCAGTGTTGCTGCTGCGCCGCCACCGCGCACGCGAGCGGGATCCGCTTGGCGACCCGTCGGCGGCCTGGACCCGGTGGCGCATTGCCAGCGCGCCTTCCCAGCGCCTCGGCGTGGCCGGCGTCGGACGGCCACGCTGGCTTGTCGAACTTGCACGCCAGCGCGGCGGCGAGGGTTTTACCCTGATCGTGGAGGGATGCGATGAGACGGGTCGTCTCGCTGTTCCTGCCCTATCTGCCGATCGAGCGGCTGAGACGGCAGGACCGGTTCGCCGCTCCGCGGCCTGAACCCCGCGTCCTCCAGCTTCCCGTCGACGACAACCCCGGCGCTTGCTCTGTCCCGCGCGGCGGCGGGTGGCGGCCGGGTGCGCGCTGGGCACGAGCGCAAATGCCGCGGGAGGTTGCCGAGGAGGCACGGTCGCCTGCCGAGGTGCAGCGCGAGATAGCTTCGCTTCCTTTGCACGCGCAGCCGCCGATGCGGGAGCTTGGCCGCCGTTCGGAAGCAGCGCAGCATCCCTTCAAGCGTCCGGCATCGCCGCTGCCGCGCGCCGTGCGCACCGACGCTGCGGTTGCTGCGGTTCCGCTGGCGCTCATCGGCAAAGTCGGCCGCCGCGACGAGATCGTCGCTGCCTGCCCGGCGGCAAGGACGCTCGGCATTCATGTCGGGATGGCCGCGACCCATGCCCGGGCGCTGGTCTCCGATCTCGATTTCCGCCCCGCCGAGCCGGACGCCGACGCAGCGCTGCTCGATCGGCTCGCCCTGTTCGGGATCCGCCGGTGGTCGCCAGTCGTCGCCGTATCGCCGCCCGACGGTGTCTGGCTGGACCTGACCGGCGCGGCGCACCTCCATGGCGGCGAGGCGCGCTTCTGCCGCCGCCTTCAGTCCTTCTGCCGCCGCGCCGGGTTCACCGCACGGATCGCGATCGCCGATACGCCGGGCGCGGCTCACGCGCTTGCCCGTTACGGGAGCGAGGATATCGCCATCGTAGCGCCCGGCAGCGTCCTGCGGGCCCTGCCGCCGCTGCCGGTGGCGGCGCTGCGGCTTGAAGACGCCGCGCTGGCCGCCGCGCGCAAGTTCGGCTTCGAGACGATCGCCGATCTGCTCCCGGTAGCGCGCGCTCCCCTCGCGCGCCGCCTCGGCATGGCGACGATCGACCGGCTCGACCAGGCCCTGGGCGGCAAGGCGGAGCCGATCACACCGCGCGAGGATGTCGTGATCCCGATGGTCGAGCGCCGCCTGCTCGAGCCGATCGGCACCGCCGAGGCGATTGCACAGGTCATGCAGGATCTCTTGAAGGACATGGCTGAGCTCCTGCAGGGCAAGGGGCTCGGCGCGCGCTCGCTGCGGCTGATTGCGCTGAGGATCGATGGGGGTGAGCAGATGGTCGCCATCGGCACCTCGCGTCCGACCCGCGAGGCCGCGCATCTGCTGCGGCTGCTGAAGCTCAGGATCGACCGCATCGATCCTGGCCTCGGCCTCGAGCAGTTTCGGCTACTGGCCCCGCACACAGAAGCGCTCGATGCCGAAAACCTCGGCGCTATCCTTGCCGGCGAGGCGGCGGTGCGCGATCCCGCCCGGCTGGTTGACGTGGTGGCGGGACGGATCGGGCAGGGCGCCGTCTACCGGTTCGCCCCGGTCGAGAGCCATGTTCCCGAGCGCGCGGTGCGAGCGGCGAGCCCGATCGAGGCGCCCGGAACCTGGCCGTCTTGGCAGCGGCCGGTGCGCCTCTTCGCACGCCCCGAGCCGTTGCACGGCGTGATGGCGCTGATGCCCGATCAGCCGCCGCGCCGTTTCGAGTGGCGGGGACGCGCGCACCGGATCGTGGCGGGTGACGGGCCCGAACGGATCCACGGCGAGTGGTGGCGCCGCGATGCCGAAGTCTGGGCGGTGCGCGACTACTACCGCCTCGAGGACGAGCATGGCGGGCGGTACTGGGTGTTCCGCCGCGGCGACGGAGTGACAAGCGATACGGGCGACCTGACCTGGTGGATGCACGGCGTTTTCGCATGACAGCCTACGTCGAACTCCAGGTGCTCACCCATTTCTCGTTCCTGCGCGGCGCTTCGAGCCCGGACGAACTATTTGGAACTGCGGCGATGCTTCGCTACCGGGCACTTGGCATTGCCGATCTCGGCAGCGTGGCCGGCGTCGTGCGCGCCTGGGAAGCACAGAAGGTCACCGGTGTGCGGCTGATACCCGGCACCCGGATCGATCTGAGCTGTGGCCGCCGCCTGCTGCTCTATCCCACCGACAAGGCCGCCTGGTCGCGGATCACGCGCCTGCTCACGATCGGCAAGCGCCGAGCCGGGAAGGGCGGCTGCCTGCTGCACTGGCACGAGCTTGCGGCCTGGTCCGAAGGCGTGATCGCCATCCTGCTTCCCGGCGACGCCGATGGTGACAATGCCGCCGCGCTCATTGACCTGCGCCAGGTCTATGGCAAGCGCGGCTACATGGCGCTGTTCCAGCGCCGCCGGCCCGATGACGCGCTGCGCATCGCGGCCCTCGCGCGCCAGGCGGCGGAAGCCGAGGTGCGCGCTGTCGTCACCGGCGATGTGCTCTACCATGCGCCGGATGCCCGGCTTCTCCAGGACGTGGTCACCGCGATCCGCCATGGCTGCACGGTCGACGAACTCGGTTATCGCCGTGAGGTCAACGCCGACCGGGCGCTCAAGTCGCCGGAAGAAATGGCCCGCCGCTTTGCCGCTTACCCAGACGCGCTGCGTGCCAGTGTAGAGATTGCCGAGGCCTGCACTTTCGCGCTTAGTGACCTCACCTATCACTATCCCGAGGAGCGGATGATCGACGGGCTGACCGCGCAGCAGGCGCTGGAGAAGATGGCCCACGAAGCGCTTGCCGCCATGTTCGGCGGCGCGCCGCCTCAGGATTACCGGAACCAGATCGCCCATGAGCTGAAGCTCATCGCCGACTTGAACTACGCACCCTATTTCCTGACCGTCCATTCGATCGTCAGCGAGGCGCGGCGGCGGGGCATCCTGTGCCAGGGGCGCGGCTCTGCCGCCAACTCCTGCGTCTGCTTCGTCCTTGGCGTCACCTCGATCGATCCCATCAAGCACGAGCTGTTGTTCGAGCGCTTCGTATCTGGCGAGCGGCGCGAGCCGCCGGACATCGACGTGGATTTCGAGCACGAGCGGCGCGAGGAGATCATCCAGTGGATCTTCGAGACCTATGGCCGCGACCGTGCAGCGCTGACCGCCGTCGTCACCCGCTTTCGCGCGCGCGGCGCCGTGCGCGATGTCGGCAAGGCGATGGGGCTCCCTGAGGACCTGACCTCCTCGCTGGCAGGGCTGGTGTGGGGTTGGTCGGCCGAAGGCGTCGGCGAGAAGCAGGCAGCGGAACTCAATCTCGACATGTCGGATCGGCGGCTGCGCCTGACCCTCGATCTTGCCCGCCAGCTGATCGGCGTGCCGCGCCAGTTCAGCCAGCATCCCGGCGGTTTCGTGCTCACGCATGACCGCCTCGACGAGCTGGTGCCGATCGAGCCTGCCGCCATGGCCGATCGCCAGATCATCGAGTGGGACAAGGACGACATCGATGCCTTGAAGATGATGAAGGTGGATGTCCTCGGCCTCGGCATGCTCGGCTGCATGAACCGCGCCTTCACTCTGCTCGGCGAAGCCAAGGGCATTCGCCTCGGCCTTGCCGATCTGCAGAGCGACGATCCGGACGTCTATGCCATGATCCAGAAGGCCGATACGCTCGGCACCTTCCAGATCGAAAGCCGCGCGCAGATGTCGATGCTGCCGCGCATGAAGCCGCGCCGGTTCTACGATCTCGTCATCCAGGTGGCGATCGTGCGGCCGGGACCGATCCAGGGAGACATGGTCCATCCCTATCTGCGCCGGCGCGAGGGGTTGGAGAAGCCCGAGTATCCCCGCCCGGAACTGCGCGCGGTCCTTGAAAAGACGCTGGGCGTGCCGCTGTTCCAGGAGCAGGCGATGAAAGTCGCCATCGTCGGGGCCGGGTTCACGCCCGCCGAGGCCGATCAATTGCGGCGTGCCATGGCGACCTTCAAGATGACGGGCGGCGTATCCCACTTTTCCGAGAAGCTGATCGAGGGGATGGTTGGTCGGGGCTATCCGCGCGACTTTGCCGAGCGCACGTTCCGTCAGCTCGAGGGCTTCGGCTCCTACGGTTTTCCCGAAAGCCACGCGGCGAGCTTCGCCAAGATCTCCTATGCGTCGAGCTGGATGAAGCATCATCATCCCGACGTCTTCTGCGCCGCGCTGATGAATGCGCAGCCCATGGGGTTCTACGCCCCGGCCCAGATCGTCGGCGATGCGCGGCAGCACGGCGTGGAGGTACGCCCCGTCTGCGTCAACGCGAGCCGGTGGGACTGTTCTCTCGAGCCCGCACAAGGGCCGTATCATGCCGTGCGGCTTGGCCTGCGGCAGGTGCGCGGGCTCTCGAATGCCGACGGCGCGGCGATCGTCGCGGCGCGGGGCATGATTCCGTTCGAGTCCGTGGATGACCTGTGGCGGCGCTCGGGCGTACCGCGCGCCGCGATCGAGAAGCTGGTCGATGCCGATGCATTCCACGGTTTCGGCGCCGATCGCCGCCAGGGCCTGTGGAAGGCAAGGGGGCTTAGCGAAGCGCCCTTGCCGCTGTTCGCCGCTGCGGACCGCGCCGCGCAGGCGATCAGCGCCGAGGCGCAAGAGCCGGTGGTCGCACTGCGGCCGCTTACCGATGGACGCGAGGTCATCGAGGACTATCGCTCGCTCCAGCTGTCGCTGCGCGCGCACCCGCTGACCTTCGTGCGCGGTGAACTCGCGCGGCGCGGCGTCACCCGCTGCGCGGACCTCGCCCGCATCCGTGATGGGCGCAAGGTCGAGGTTGCCGGGATCATCCTGGTGCGCCAGAAGCCGGGCTCCGCCAAGGGCGTGCTGTTCATCACCATCGAGGACGAGACGGGCATCGCCAACGGCATCCTCTGGCCCGATCGCTTCGAAGCGCAGCGCCGCACGGTGATGTCGGCCTCGATGGTGGGCCTCAAGGGTCAGGTCCAGAAGGAAGGCGAGGTGATCCACGTCATCTGCGAGAGGATCATCGATCATGGCGACCTCCTGCACTGCGTCGGCGAGATGTCCTTCCCGCACCGCACCGGCCGGGGTGACGGCGCCCGCCACGGCGGCGCCCCCGACCGGGGTGACAAAGACTGGAGCCCGAAGCCGGCGAACAGCTACTGGCCGCCGCATGCCGATGGCCGCGATCCCGAGGAGGTTGTGCGGTTCAAGTCGCACGATTTTCACTGACAGGTGGCCACGCTTCCCAAACACCAGCGCGTGATCATCGCGCTCTCGGTGCATATCCTGCGCGGCGGTGTTACCCGGTGCGGCGACGGGCGGGTCGATACCGTCGAGGTTCGCCTGGCCCTCAGATGCCTGTTGCCGCACTGCCGGGAGCGCTGGCCGCTCGAGCTTTACTGGGATGCTGCCTCTCAGGACAACGAGATCGGCAGGGCGCAGGGCGTGACTGCGGCCTTCAACGGGATCGTGCGCCAGCTTAGGCTTGCCGGGCGTTTTGATGAGACCGGCGCGACTTAGCCTCCATCGGGAGCAATTCTCTTGCGGCTCGGTTTGCCGGTAGAGGCATGAGGTATTAGCTTGCCGAGGTGCCCAAGCGCACCGTGATCGATCAGGAGACCCGCCATGTGCAACCGTGCCCGCTTCAAGGGAGAACCGGAGACGCTGTGGGGATCGATAGCCGAGCTTTTCGATGAAAGGCCGCGCGACAACCGCTTCGATCCGCAAGAGCTGCGACCCAAAGGGCGGGCCTACGTAGTGCGCGAGCAGGACGGCGTCAGGGGGTGGGACGTGATGACCTGGGACGTCCTGGGCGGAAAAGGCGGATGGCCGATGACCAACGTGCGAAACCTCGGCTTGCCGCAATGGCAGCGGCTTGCCGCCGAGCTGAGCAACCGCTGCATCGTGCCGCTTACCGAGTTCTGTGAGTTCACGCCGGACAAGCATGATCTTGGCGACGGTAAGCCGCCTCTGAAAGGCGAGATGTGGTTTTCCGTGAACGATCAGCCGGTGTTCGCGGTGGCGGGGTTCTGGCAGCGGACGGAGATCGGGGGCGGCTTTGCCATGGTGACCTGCAATGCCAATGCGCTGGTCGAACCGATTCACCCCAAGGCGATGATCACGATCCTACATCCCGATGATGTCGATGCCTGGCTAAGAGGATCCTACGCTGAAATCGTGGCGCTTCAAAAACCATATGACGCGGCGCGGATGGATGTTCGTGGGCCCGTGTTTCCGACAAGGCGCAGCGAGCGGTGATATGGCGTTTCTTTGGACGCTAACTCGACCGGGTTGAACCCGCGAAATCGAGACGACATTTCTTGAAAAAGATCGAAAAGCCTGAAGCGTTATGCCGGGATTTCATAGTTGCCGGCATGCAGCAGCCCCGTGGACGGTCGCCGTCCACGGGGCGACACCGCAGCGAGCCGATCAGCGGCCCGTTCGGCGCCGATAGGCCTCAACGTCAGCTTCGCCGACGTCCGAAGGATAGCACAAAGGAGCATAGCCGCCTGCGCGGTTGTAGGCGCTGCGGCCTCCGCATCGGCTGCCATTTCTGGCGCTGTTGTAAGGACAGGGGCAGTTTCCGGGATACGACGCGATCGACTCCCGGACGATCTGGCTTTTGATCTGGCTGTCGCTGTCTCGTGCTGCCGCTGGCGCGGCTATGCAGGCCGCGAGGCTCGCGGCAATCGTGAGTATCGATTTCAATCTAAAATCCCCCCTGATCTTGCGATCGAGCGGGGCGCTAGCGGTGCGGCGAGGTACCGGTCAATTGCCGTACAGGCTTTCTGTCAGGAAATGTTAGCCACATTTCAGATGTTTAATCATTCACCGCAGCGATGTCGTTCGAGCTCAGGCGCTCCCAGCAACGGTAGCAGAACAGACAGAGGAGGGTGATCAACCCAGATTCCTCGGGGCTCATGAACGTAATCAGAAGCAGCAATGCGAAAACCCATCGTAGCATGTTCATGATGATGTCCCCTTGGAGCGCTGATGCCGTTCGGCTCTCACGCCGGCAAGTGAACAGCCGGCAAGCGACGTGGGTCGCCCGGCCAATTCACGATCATGCTTCGTCACCCATCTTCCGCGACCCCGAACTTGTCCGGTGATCGGCCGATGGTATGGAGGCGGTCATGTCCGCGCCGTTCGATGACCACCATCTTGCGCTAGAGCGCCTTGCCGCCAGTCCCGAATTTCGGGTTCTGCGGAAGATAAAACCCGTGTCCGGGTTCCATCCGCGCGAGCCTGGCATCGAGACCCGCGTCGGGGTAGCCCTCGACGTGGAGACCACCGGGCTCGATCACGACAACGACAAAATCATCGAACTCGCTATCCAGCGGTTTCGCTTCGATGCCGAAGGGCGGATCGTCGAGGTAGGGCAGCCGCGGGTCTGGCGCGAAGATCCGGGAGTAACGCTCGATCCGCGGATCGTCATGCTCACCGGTCTCACGGACGAGGTTCTTGCCGGCCAGGTCATCGATGATCCGCTTGCCGCGAGCATTCTAGGTTCGGCTGATCTGATCATTGCCCATAACGCAGCGTTCGATCGTCCTTTCGTCGATCGGCGGCTTCCGGCGACCGCGGGCAAGGCCTGGGCCTGCACACTTTCCGAGCCCGACTGGCTCGAGCTTGGGTTCGATGGCAGGGCGCTGAGCCATCTGCTTGCTCAATGCGGGTGGTTTTACGAAGGCCACCGCGCAGAGAACGATATCCTGGCACTGATACATCTGCTTGCTCACCAATTGCCCGGCGGCGGCAATATCCTGAGCAAGCTCGTCGAGTGTTCGGAGCGTCCAAGTTTCAAGGTCAACGCCGTAGATGCTCCGTTTGAAGCAAAGGATCGACTGAAGGCGAGGGGCTACAGATGGAATGCTGATTTGCGCGTCTGGTCGCGGGAAATCCCCGAGGGTGATTGTAAAGCTGAAACCGATTGGCTCGCCCGTGAAGTTTACCCGGAATATGGCGAGGCGGCGATGATCCCGGTCAGCGCCTGCGAGCGGTATTCGCGAAGCACCTACTGAGCGTAGCTATAATGGCAGGCGGCGCGCCAGTACGGCGCCCGCGACGAAGTGGGCGTGGGGAACGAAGATCGCGGCGACGTTTCGCGGGACCTTGAGAGAGGCAGAACCGAGCCTCACGCGCCCCTCTTCGTCAGCGCGCGTGGTGTTCGGAGCCGTCTACGATTTCATCGACATCCATGGATTCCTGAAGGAGGTTGAGCGCCATCTGAACGTGCGCACCGATGATCATCTGTCCGCGGCTGTCCAACAGCGTCAAAGCCTCCTTCAACAGTTCTTCGACCTCGCGGGCTTCAAGAATGGGTATTTTTTGTGCGACCATTTTCTTGCCTTTCTCTTTGTGGCCGGGAATAGCACACAAAGCGGCTCTTGCGAACGTGATTACTTCTCCAGAATTCCCGTTAAGTAATTTATCATGGCTGACCGGCCTGCGTCGGTAAGTCTCACCATGGACCGGCGCCGGTCCCGTGGATCGTCGAAGCGCTCCAAAAGCCCGCCCTGTTCGAGGATCGTTATCCAGCGCAAAGCGGTGGTAGCAGGAACTGCCGATGCGATGCATGCAGAGCTCACCTGGATGTCGCGGCCCTGGCATTCCGAGACGAAGAGATCCAGCAACAGGTCCCAGGCAGGCTCGCCGAAAAGTTCAGCCTCGAAATGCTTGGCTCGCACTCTGCGCTGTTTGTACAGCCAGATCGCCCGCTCAGCCAAAGATTGTCTCGCTAGCCTCATCTGGAATTCGTCTTCTATAGTTTCCGGCGTTGAGCTTGGGCGAACCAAGGTTTCAAACTCAAAGAGCAAGAAGGCAAGCTGCTTGCTCAACCTTCGCAAGTTCTGCTCTTTGGCCAAAATCGACGCGCGTGAAGAATGCGGTGTGGCACGATCGCTCGCCACCGCTTGCATTAGACTCGGCATAACACCCCCTATTGTGCAACGCGGCGATAAACGATGAATGCTCTTGTTTAGGCAATAGAATTTCGCAGCAACGGCGCTACTGCTACAGAAAATTAACCCGACGGTAAGGAAACTGTAAGGCGGTTACTCGCAAGTTCATTTGTTCAGTCGAGTTTCGCTGATCCGCAGAGGGTGAGTTAGCGACGTTCGGACTGTCGATGACTCCAAAATGAAGCAAATCGACAGGAGGTGGATCGTTCTCCCTCTCGCAGGCTCAACATGAGCTGTTTAGCAAAGCGGAATGACTGAACCACGATATCACATCAATTTGTTCTGGTCCGATGAGGACGCTGGCTGGATCGCCGAGGTGCCGGATCTCAAACCGTGCTCTGCCCATGGCGCGACGTCGAGCGAGGCTTTCGTAAGGGTATGCCACGGGATCGATGGTTGGCTGGCAACCGCGACTGAACGCGGCATGCCAATACCCGAGCCTCGGTATGTTCCGGGGAGCTACGGTGTTACGTCCTAGCGCTCGAAGTTAGATCCGTTCCTGCGCTTGGAGATGCTTCTTGCGTCCGAAAGACGAAAGGGCAGGGTTTTCGATTTCAAGGACCGGTAGGTGCGCATCGCTCCAGATACGCCTAGGTCGGGTCGTGTCCCCGGACGTGGTGTAGCTGAAGGCTGAGGTGGTCACCGTGATTTTCGGGTAGGTTTGGGTTGCGAAGCTCAAACCTGACGGAAGGAATCACGATGACCGATCCGATGATGCACTTGCGCTCTCTGGTAGAGAAGACCCCGGATGCAGATATTCTGCGCGAGATGATCTCTTTTGCCGCCGAGCGGCTGATGGAGATGGAAGTCGGCAACCTGACCGGAGCCGGCCATGGCGAGAAATCTGCGGCGAGGCTGGTCCAGCGCAACGGCTACCGCGAGCGCGACTGGCAGACGCGAGCCGGGACGGTCGAACTGCGCATCCCCAAGCTCAGGAAGGGAAGCTACTTCCCCGGCTTCCTCGAACCCCGCCGCATGGCCGAGCGGGCGCTGACCGCGGTAATCCAGGAAGATCCCATGGCGAGAGGTGGATAGCGGCTGGCGCTCTGGCAGAGTGCGGTTGCTGACCCTAACTCCGTGGAGGCAACCATGCTTGCAGCTACAACTGATCGACCCCATGCGCCGGCCGCTATCCGTATTGATCTTGGCGCCATCTTCGTTTCGATGGAACTGAGTAAATCGACGTGGCTAATCACGTCGCTGTCACCAGGTGCTGGCGAGCGGATGTCGAAACATGTCGTGCGCGCTGGCGACATCGCCGGCCTGATGGACCGGTTCACGCAGCTTCGCACGAAGGCGGCCCAGAGGACTGGCCAGGATTTTGGCGTAATCGTCATCCAAGAGGCCGGTCTCGACGGATTCTGGATTCACCGCGTACTCGAACGGGAGGGCATCGAAAGCCATGTCGTCGATCCCGCATCAATCGCGACGTCACGGCGACGGCGGAGAGCGAAGACCGACAAGATCGACGGCGAAGCGCTGGTGCGCGCCTTGCTCGCGTATAAGAGAGGCGAACCACGGGTGTGCGCGATGGTTCGGCCGCCGAGTGTGGAAGAGGAGGACCGGCGCCGCGTCTGTCGTGAGCGCAAGGTTCTGATCAACGAGCGCACCTGCCACGTCAATCGGATCAAAGGTCTGCTCTTTACGCAAGGCATCACGGGTTACGAGCCGATGCGTCGCGATCGACGCGATCGGCTCAAGGATATGCAAACGGGCGATGGCCGGCCCCTCGCTCGGCATGTCGAAGGGCAGATTCACCGCGAACTCGATCGCCTCGAGCTGATCATGCAACAGATCAAAGCCGTCGAGGTGGAACGCGATGCTTTGATCAAAGAGGAAGCAACCGACACTCCGGTCACGATGCTCATGCACGTCAAGGGCATCGGACCGGAGTTCGCCGCCGTTCTGTGTTCGGAAGGTCTATTCCGGCATTTTGACAATCGACGACAGCTTGCTGCCTATGCTGGCTTGGCGCCCACACCATGGCAGAGCGGATCAATCCGACGCGAGCAGGGCGTCTCCAAGGCCGGGAATGCTCGGCTGCGATCGACCATGGTCGAGTTGTCTTGGCTCTGGTTGCGATACCAGCCGGACTCCGCGCTTGCGCGCTGGTTCCATGAACGCGTGCAACACAACGGCGGCCGTCTCAAAAAGCCGACGATTGTAGCACTCGCCCGCAAGCTCCTCGTCGCCTTGTGGAAATATGCAACTGCGGGCGTGGTGATCGAGGGAGCCATAGTGAAGGCCGCCTGACGCAACACCCTACACCAATCCCTGGAGCCTGATCAGCTCCGCGGATCCAGGAAGCGAACCGAGATATAAGTTGGCGTTCACCGCCGCCAGGAAGACTGGTCTCGCTTACCTCAGCCCGTCCCGCCGTAAGCGGGATAATGGTGCAGCCGTTCCGGACGGCGACCGCATGTGAGCTGGATATGGATCGATCCGTCGGTCCGCGTCATACAACGGGCAAAGCCTGGATCCGATTGCCAAGGAGACGGCCAATGCTGTCACGACATTAAACCTTGACCGACGTCCTCGTCATGTGAGCGTATATCCAGGGCATTTCCACCCGCTCGGTAGATGACCTGGTAAAGGCGCTGGGTATGGATGGGATCTCGAAGAGCCAGGTCAGCCGACTGTGCGAGGAACTCGACGAGAAGGTCGGTGCCTTCCTCGAGCGCCCAATCGAAGGCGACTGGCCGTACCTATGGATCGACGCCACCTACGTGAAAGTGCGGCAGAACGGGCGTATCATCTCGGTGGCGGTGATCGTCGCGGTGGGCGTCAACAGCGATGGCCGGCGCGAGGTGCTAGGCATGGATATCGGTCCTTCCGAGGCCGAGCCGTTCTGGACCGCCTTCCTGCGCAAACTGACGCGCCGAGGACTGCGCGGTGTTAAGCTGGTCATCTCCGATGCGCACGAAGGCATTAAGGCGGCGGTCTCCAAGCTGCTGTGCGCGACCTGGCAGCGCTGCCGCGTCCACTTCATGCGCAATGCACTCGCCCATGCCGGCAAGAGCGGCAGGCGCGTCGTCTCCGCGTTCATCGCCACCGCCTTCGCCCAGGAAACTCCAGAAGCTGCGAGCCAGCAGTGGCGCTCGATCGCCGACCAAGTGCGGCCCAAACTGCCCAAGCTGGCCACGCTGATGGACGACGCTGAGCCCGATGTGTTGGCCTACATGCCTTTCCCCCGAGAACACCGCGCCAAGTTGCACTCGACCAATCCCATCGAGCGCCTGAATGGCGAAATCAAACGGCGGACCGAGGTCGTCGGCATCTTCCCGAACGAAGCCGCCATCACCCGCCTAGTCGGAGCCATCCTCATGGAACAGTCCGACGAATGGGCCGTCCAGCGCGCGCGGTACATGACGCTTGAAACGATGGCCCCGCTCAGCGACAATCCTATTGTCATGCTGTCGGCAGTACCCGGCTCATGATCGGCTCAGGCTGATGCCGAAAAGCAAGGTGGTCCAGAAAAGCTACACCACCTCTCGGGACACGATCCTAGGTCGCGTTTGAGGGAACGACAACCTCGCGGTCATCGATTGCTGGGTGTTATCGCTGCAGGGCTGCTGGTGGTACCTGCAAAGGCGCATTTCTTTCGAACTCCGGGTTTGAAGCGGCGTCACTATGCTAAGTCATGCTACGGTTTTACAGAAAGTTCCAAACTTCCTTTTGGTTTGAATTAGCGCTATAAGGCTTAGTATGGCTACCGGAAACCGAGGAAAGCTGAACCAGCTTCAGCAGCTGCCGGATGGCGCACTTGTTGATGCGGCCTGGCTGGAGCGTCGCGGCTACTCCTCCTCGCTTCGCAGCCAGTACGTCAAGGCGGGATGGCTCAATCAGCCGGCTCCGCGCGTATATCGCCGCGGAAACAGCCCGCTCGGCTGGCGTGAGGCCATCATATCCCTCCAGACCTTCCTCGAGAGCGACGTGACCGTGGGCGGGCGAAGCGCGCTGGAGGAACTGGGGTATGGCCACTATCTGGGGCGGCGCAGGGAGGTTCACCTCTATGGCGCGCAAAGGCCGCCCGGCTGGCTTGCTGCCTTGCCCCTTGAGGTAGAGTTTGTCTGGCACAACAGCCGGCGACTGTTTCCTGATGATCCGGTCGTCACGCGATTCGATGACACACAGAGCAGTGCGAGCGATGAGCCGCTTCACTTCCTGCCGGGCGGTTTTCTGATCAGCGGCGGAACCGCCAAATGGGGCCTGCGCCTGGCCAGCGCCGAACGGGCCCTGTTCCAGCTTCTCGACGAGCTGCCAGGCCGCGAAACCTTCCACCAGGTCGACATGCTGATGGAGGGCCTGGCGAACCTCAGTCCCCGCAGCCTGCAGGTTCAGCTGGCATCCTGCACCAGCATCAAGGTGAAGCGACTGTTCTTCTACTTCGCCGACCGCCATCGCCATGCCTGGCTTGAGCGGCTGGACCGCTCGGCCGTGGACCTTGGTACCGGCAAGCGCGTGCTCGTGAAGGGCGGCAAGCTAGATCCCACTTACCTCATCACTGTTCCGGAAGAGCTCGATGGCCTTTCTTGAAGACTACCACAATCAGGTAGCGCTGCTGTTGCGCACGATCCCTTTCGTGGCTGCCGAACCCGACTTCGCCCTCAAGGGGGGCACCGCGATCAATCTATTCGTAAGGGACATGCCGCGCCTGTCGGTCGATATCGACCTGACCTACCTCCCCGTGGCGGACCGCACGGTCTCGCTGGCCGCCATTGACGCCGGCATGGAAAGTATCGCGCAACGGATCGAAGCTGGCATTCGCGGGATCCATGTGGCGCGAAGTCGGCTCCAGAAGGAAGGCATCGTCACAAGGCTGGTCGTTCGCGATGGCACCACGCAGATCAAGATCGAGGTGACACCGGTGCTGCGCGGGGCCGTCTACGAGCCTGTCGAGACGGACGTCTCGGCGCTCGTCGAAGACACGTTTGGTTATGCGCGGATCACCGTGGTCTCGTTCGCCGATCTCTATGCAGGCAAGATCGTCGCCGCACTCGACCGCCAGCATCCACGCGACCTCTTCGATGTGCGGGATTTGCTGGCCAACGAAGGTATCAGTGACGAGCTTCGCGGGGCGTTCGTCGTTTACATCCTGAGCCACAACCGGCCGATGGCGGACATCCTTGCGCCAACGCGAAAAGACCTCGAGGAGGAGTTCGCGCGCGGGTTCGAGGGCATGACCCGGGAGCCTGTGCCGCTGGGTGAGCTGATCGAGGCGCGCGAAAGGCTGGTGGGGCTCATGGTCACGGACATGCCCGCCGAGCATCGCCGGTTCCTGCTTGGCTTCAAGCGCGGTGAGCCGGATTGGGATCTGCTTGGTCTGCCTGGAGCCGCCGATCTGCCCGCCGTAAGGTGGAGGCAGCAGAACCTTGCCAAGCTTCCCGCCGAGCGAAGGGCAGGTCTCATCGAGCGCCTTGAGGCTGTATTCGCATCTGACGGATGAACTATCGCCCTTACCAGACAGGAGCCTCGCAGACCTCTCCCGCGGCCAAACTGGTCGTCAGACACGCGGAGGATCAAAATCAGAGCCTTGCGCTACTTTAGGCACAAGAGCGGCCATATCTGACGCGGGGCGAGGAACTGCCAGGTCTGGTCGACACCTGCCGGGATAGCTGCTGGTTCGGACTTAGGCGTCGAAATCCGGCGCTGAGGGTCCGAAATGGGTCGGTAACGCGATCGAAGACGGCGCCGAACGCCGCTTCCCCTCAGCATAATCGTTGCTCGAGCCACACGCTCCGGCAACCCTTAATGCATTGATGTATGTTATGGAGCAAATCCACGAGTAGTCCTACCAGCTATCTCCTAGAAACCGGTGAAGGGCTTCTATATGGAGTTCGATCATCTGCATGCACTTATGGCGGCTCTCGTTATCGGGCTTACCATGGTTGGCGCCAGCATTCTGGCAGATGAGATCGCCAGTCGCCCTTTACGTCGCGGAATGGCGGTGATCGGGTTCTGCATGATTCTCGCGAGCATTGCGATTCTGTAAGGCAAAGCGAAAAGGGCCGCACCTCGCAGAAGGGGCGACCTCTGCGCGATGGCGCCGGGGAGGGCAGACACCATCGCAACGCTGCCGCGAGACCACACCGGAATTACACCCTGCGAAGCTTATCGTTCTAGGCCACCGACTCATTATGCCGCAACCAGATGCGGATGGATGCGAGTTGGACTGAGGCAAGGAAGTTGTCGTCGCGTTTGTCGTAGCGGGTAGCTACGGCTCGAAACTGCTTGAGTTTGCTGAAG
>NZ_JBJDRF010000073.1:0-21431 GCF_044987305.1 Novosphingobium sp. ZW T3_23 | reverse complement strand
GAGGGGTAGAAGAGGTGGAAGTGAGTCGGGTTGGGCGAGGGCCTATGGGGGGAAGGGGAGCGCCGAGGCTTGCCCGGCGAAAGGGGGAAACTGCATGAAAGTCCTGTCTTGGACGAAAAGTGCAGTCTTATTATAGGATGGTATGCCATCGATCTGGCGCGAAGGGGCGCTCTTTTGGATCGGGGATGGCGAGGCGAGGGAGGATAGCGAAGCGGTGAAGGTATAGCGAACCGTCGTCCCGGACTTGATCCGGGACCGCTGGCCGAGCCGCCCCTTGCTCGCAGGGGAGCGCCTAAAGAACTGCCAGCGGTCCCGGATCAAGTCCGGGACGACGTTATTTGCCTTACTTGCGCTTCAGCATCTCGACCGCGATCACCGAAGCCTCCTGCACATGCTCGCGGCAGGCTTTGGCCGCAGCGTCCGCATTGCGGCTGGCGATCGCATCGACGATCTTGGACAGGCGCTTGAGCCCCGCGGCCTGGCGGCCGACTACGGACAGGGTCATGGCGCGCATCTGGCTGATGCGGCTGTTGAGGCGCTGGACGATTTCCCAGGCGATCTCGTGCCCGCCGGTGGTGAAGATGACCTCGTAGAAATGCGTCGATGCCTTGAGCGCGGCGATAGCATTCTTGTCGCTATGCGCCACTTCGATCGCCCCCAGCGCCTCGCGCAGGCTGGCGATGGTTTCGGCGGAGGAACGCTCGGCGCAGGCCGCTGCCGCTGAGGATTCAAGCTGCATGCGGATGTCGTAGATCTGTTGCGCCTGTTCGGGCGAGATCGTGGAGAGCCGGGGACCAGAAGGAGTGCTTTCCACCAGTCCTTCGGATTCCAGGTTGCGAATGACTTCGCGGATCACCGAGCGACTCACGCCGAGCCGATCACCCAGAGTGCGTTCGACAAGGCGCTCCCCCGGCGCAATCTGCCCCTGCATGATCGCGTCCCGGACACGATCCAGCGCGATAAGCCTCAAGGTTTGCGGCCGCGCTTCGATCCGTTCCAAAACTCATCCTCCACAAGAGCTTCATTGCTCTCGATCCCCTCATGACAAGAAGCGTTGCATGTGTCCAGTCTTCTGGTATACCACCATACAACATTCCAAGGAGGTTGCCCCGATGGCTCTGAAGATTCGCAAGCTTGTGTCTTATGTCGAGGAAGTTCGCATCGAAGGCGGCAAGGATGCCGAACGTCCCGTGACGACCGTTCTCGTGGCCGCCGTCGTGAAGAACCCCTGGGCCGGTCGCGGTTTCGTGGAGGATCTCCAGCCTGAAATCCGCGCTTATGCCTCGGACCTCGGCGCGCTCATCGTCGAGAAGCTGACGACGACGATCGGCGGCGCGGGCCGGATCGAGGCCTATGGCAAGGCGGCCGTGGTCGGCGGCGCGGGCGAGATCGAGCACGCCTCGGCGCTGATCCATACGCTGCGCTTCGGCAACCATTTCCGCGAGGCGGTGGAGGCCAAGTCCTACCTCAGCTTCACCAACAAGCGCGGCGGCCAGAACACCTCGATCCAGGTGCCGATGATGCACAAGGACGACGAAGGCCAGCGCTCGCACTACATCACCGCCGAATTCGCCATTTCCGACGCGCCGCTGGATGACGAGATCGTCATCGTGCTCGGCGCCGCAGATGGCGGCCGCGTGCACCCGCGTATCGGCAATCGCTACCTCGACCTGGAAGCCATTGCCGCGGAAAAGGCCGCGCAGCAGGGCTGACGGTGGGCGCGAACCCTTTCCCGACCGCCTATGAGGACACGGGTGGAGATAATCCGCCCGTGATTCTTATCCATGGCGTCGGGCTGTCGCAGGCGATGTGGGAAGCGCAGAAGATCGCGCTTCGGCACGCCTACCGCGTCATTACTCTCGACATGCTGGGCCATGGCGGAAGTCCGCGACCGGCCGCCGCTGCCGGGCTGGACGACTATGCCGACCAGGTGGCCGAACTGATGGACCACCTGGCCATCGACAAGGCGGTCTTGATCGGCTTTTCGATGGGCGCGCTGGTGGCGCGGGCGTTCGCCCTTCGCTATCCGGGGCGCCTCTCGGGCCTGATCCTGCTCAACGGCGTCTTCGACAGGTCCGAGACCGTGCGCGCCACGATCCTGGGCCGGGTGGACGAAGTGCGCCGGGCCGGTCCCTCCGCCAATTCCGACGCGGCGATCGAGCGCTGGTTCACACCCGAATTCCGGGCGGCCCAGCCCGACTACATTGCCGAGCTGCGCGCCCATATGGCCGGAAACGACCATCACGGCTATCTGACGTCCTATGGTCTTTTCGCCAGCCAGGACAACTTCGGGGCCGACCGCCTTGGCGAGATTGCCGTGCCCACGCTGGTGGCCACCGGGGAGTTCGATGTCGGATCGACGCCGGATATGACGCTTGAACTGGTCGCGCGCATTCCCGGCGCGAAGGCCTCGGTGATTGCCGGTGCGCGCCACATGATGCCGGTGGAGATGCCGGAAGAGACCAATGCCCTGCTGCTGGGCTATCTCTCGACGATAACACAGCAGCCCATAACTGCCGGAGAGGCTTCATGACCTTACGTAAATTCCAGATGCTGGTGGACGGCGCGTGGATCGACGCCGCATCCGGGCGGACTTATGAATCGAGCTATCCGGCCACCGGCCAGGTCTGGTCGATCTTGCCCGATGCCGACGAGGCCGATGCGGACCGCGCCGTGCGTGCTGCCGATGTAGCCTTCCGCAGCCCGGCGTGGCGCGGTCTCACCGCCTCCGCGCGCGGCAAGCTGCTGCGCCGTTTGGGCGACCTGATCGCCGAACATGCCGGTGAACTTGCCGAACTGGAAACGCAGGACAACGGCAAGCTGATCCGCGAGACGCGCGGACAACTGGCCTATCTTCCCGAATTCTTTCACTACAGCGCCGGGCTGGCCGACAAGCTGGAAGGCAGCACGCTCCCCATCGACAAGGCGGACATGTTCGCTTTCACCGTGCCGGAGCCGTTGGGCGTCGTTGCCGCGATCATCCCCTGGAACAGCCCGCTTTACCTCACCGCGATCAAGCTGGCCCCGGCGCTGGCGGCGGGGAACACGCTGGTCATCAAGCCGTCCGAACATGCTTCGGCCAGCATCCTGCGCTTTGCCGCGCTGGTCGAGGAAGCAGGCTTCCCCGCAGGCGTCGTCAATGTCGTGACCGGCCTTGGCCCCAGCGCCGGTGCAGCACTGACCAGGCACCCGCTGGTGCGCCGCATCGCCTTCACCGGCGGTCCGTCCACCGCACGCCACGTCATCAAGGCCAGCGCCGAGAACTTTGCCAAGCTCTCGCTGGAACTGGGCGGCAAGTCGGCCAATATCGTTTTCGACGATGCCGATCTCGAAAGCGCGGTGAACGGCGCCGTTGCGGGTATCTATGCCGCTTCGGGCCAGAGCTGCGTCGCCGGTTCGCGCCTGTTGGTGCAGGACGGCATCTACGACCGTTTCGTGGCCGCGCTGACCGAGCGCATGGGCCGCATCCGCATCGGTGATCCGCTCGATCCCAACTCGGACATGGGCCCGATGGCGACCGAGCAGCAGCTAAGCATCGTGGAAAGCATGGTGGCCCGCGCCCGTGAGGAAGGTGCCGCCGTGCTCGCCGGTGGCCGGCGCTATGCGGCCAGCGAGGGTTGGTATTACGAACCGACGCTGCTCGCCTGCGACTCCGACCAACTCGACGTGGTGCAGAACGAAGTGTTCGGTCCGGTGGCCGCGATCATGCGCTTTTCGGACGACGCCGAGGCGCTCGCTCTGGCGAACGGCACCGAATATGCGCTGGCGGCGGGGATCTGGACGCGGGACATCGGCCGCGCCCATCGCTTCGCCCGCGACATCCATGCCGGCATCGTCTGGGTGAATACCTACCGCGCGGTCTCCGCCATGGCGCCGATCGGCGGTTTCGGCGCCAGCGGTTACGGGCGCGAGGGCGGCATCCATGCCGTGCTCGACTACACCGAACTGAAGACCGTCTGGGTCAACCTGTCGGAACAGCCGATGGGCGACCCCTTCGTGATGCGGTGAGAGGAGATAGCAAGATGACGACAAGCGTGATCGATCCGGCCGAATTCCGCAAAGCGATGGCCGAATTCCCCTCGGGCGTGACCGTGGTGACCGCCCTCGATGAACAGGGCGGGCTGGTGGGCTTCACCGCCAGCGCCTTCTCCTCGCTTTCGCTGGACCCGCCGCTGGTGCTGGTATGCCCGGCACTGACTTCCGCCACCTACCCGCATCTCGTGCGTGGGAAGCGGTTTGCGATCCATATCCTTGCGGCGGAACAGCAGGCGCTCGCCATGGCCTTCGCCTCCAAGGGTACGGACAAGGTGGCGGCGCTGGAATGGACGCTCAGCGATCTTGGCAATCCGCTGCTGGCGGGCGCGAGTTGCGTGCTGGAATGCAGCCTCTGGCGCGAATACGAAGGCGGCGACCATGCCATCCTCGTGGGCGAAGTGCTGCGCATCGATCGCTGCGAAAGCGGCGTGCTGCTCTATCACCGTGGGCAGATGAGCAATCATGCCCATCCTGAAACGGAGGCGGCCGGCGCATGACGATCCGGGATCTTCATCCTTTCCGCGACAGGGCGTTCGTCGGCGGGGTCTGGACCGAGGGGCGCAATACGGCGCCTGTTACCGATCCGGCCACGGGCGAGGTCATTGCCGATGTGCCTCACCTCGGCGCTGCGGAAACCCGCGCCGCGATCGATGCGGCGGCAAAGGCCCAGGCCGAATGGCGCACCCGTCCGGCGGGTGAGCGTGCCGACCTGCTGCTGCGCTGGCATGCCCTCATGCTCGAACACCAGGACGCTGTCGCGGCGATCCTGACCGCCGAACAGGGCAAGCCGCTGGCCGAAGCACTCGGCGAAGTGCTCTATGCCGCCAGCTTCGTGCGCTGGTTCGCGGAAGAGGCGCGCCGGATCGAGGGCGAGGTCATCCCCGCGCCGCGTTCCAACCAGCGCATTCTCGTCTGGAGCGAGCCGGTCGGCGTCGTCGCCGCGATCACGCCGTGGAATTTCCCGGCGGCCATGGTAACGCGCAAGGTGGCTCCGGCTCTGGCGGCCGGCTGTGCCATCGTGGTCAAGCCGGCGCCGGAAACGCCGCTGACCGCGCTTGCCCTGGCGGCGTTGGCGGAAGAAGCGGGCCTGCCCGCCGGACTGCTCAGCGTCATCACCGGAGAAGCCGCCGCGATCGGCGGGGCCTTCATGAGCAGCGATGTCGTGCGCAAGCTGTCCTTCACCGGCTCGACCGGGGTGGGGCGCAAGCTCTACGAGCAATCGGCGCCGACGCTGAAGCGCCTTTCGCTGGAACTGGGTGGAAATGCGCCGTTCCTCGTCTTCGACGACGCCGATATCGACGCGGCGGTCGAGGGCGCGCTTCTGGGCAAGTACCGCAACGCCGGGCAGACCTGCGTCTGCGTGAACCGCTTCCTGGTGCAGGACGGCATTCATGACGCCTTCGTAGAGCGGCTGCGGCAGCGGGTCGAAGGCCTCGTCGTCGGGCGCGGCACCGAAGCGGGCGTGACGATCGGGCCGCTGATCAACGAACGCGCGGTCGAGAAGGTGGAGCAGCACGTAGCCGATGCCGTCGCGCGCGGCGGGCGTCTGCTGGCAGGCGGCGCGCGGCAGGAAGGTCTGTTCTTCCCGCCGACGCTGATCGCCGACGTTCCCCGCGACGCGCTGGTGGCTTCGGAGGAGACCTTCGGCCCGCTCGCCGCCGTCATCCGCTTCGAGACCGAGGAAGACGCGATCCGCCTGGCCAACGATACCGAATTCGGCCTCGCCGCCTATGCCTATACCCGCGACATCGGCCGCGCCATGCGCGTCGCCGGGGCGCTGGAATATGGCATGGTCGGATTGAACGAGGCGGCGATCTCCACCGAGGTGGCGCCGTTCGGCGGCATCAAGGCCTCGGGCATGGGCCGTGAAGGATCGCGTCACGGCATTACCGACTATCTGGAACTGAAGTACGTGATGATGGGCGGGCTCTGATCCGCTTCGACAGGAATCCCCTTGGGTCGCACAAGGGAAGCGCCGGCATCTACGCAGATGCCGGCGCTTTTTTTTTCGTCTGAACACGACGCCCTGAATGTGACGTCGTCCCGGACTTGATCCGGGACCGCTGGCCGTCTTTAGGCGCTCCCCCTCGTCAGGGTGCCCAGCCGCGAGCGTGCGCCTAAAGACCCACACCGGTCCCGGATCAAGTCCGGGACGACGCTATCTTCTTTACACATCAGCCCTGCGCGTCGATTTCCGCAAAGACCTCTCGCGCCAGGCGGAAGCTGTCCACGCCGGCCGGGATGCCCACGTAAACCGCGATCTGCAGCAGCACCTCGCGGATCTCTTCGCGCGTCAGGCCGTTGTTCAGGGCACCGCGAATGTGCGCCTTGAATTCGTGGCTGCGGTTGAGCGCCGCGATCATGCCCAGGTTGAGGATCGAACGGCTGCGACGGTCGAGGCCGGGTCGGTTCCAGATTTCGTCCCAGCAGTACTTCGTCGTCAGTTCCTGCATCGCCCAATTGAAGTCGTCCGCGCCGTCCAGCGCCTTGTCGACATAGGCATCGCCCAGCACTTCACGGCGGGTGGCGAGACCGGCTTCGAACTTTTCGCCGCGCGGTTTTTCGGTCATTGGTCCAATCCTTCCACGATCACGATTTCCACTTCAGCGGCACCCGCCCGTTGCTCGCGTGCGGCAGTGTAGGCGGGCGAGGCATGGCAGGCGAGGGCGGCTTCAATGCTGGGGAATTCGATCACCACGGTGCGCTCGAAAGGCTCTGGCCCTTCGAGCGCCACCGAGCGGCCACCGCGCGAAAGCAGTGTCCCGCCGCCCCCGATGAGGGCGGCGGGACCGAGGGCCATGTAGCCGGCATAGGCTTGCGGGTCGGTGACGTTGACCCGCGCGATCCAGTAGGCCTTCGGCATGGATCAGGCGAAGGCCGGCAGCACTTCGTCGATGAAGAGGCGCAGGGATTCGCGCTTTTCCTCGAACGACAGGCTGTTGTCGACCCAGATGCTGTATTCGTCGACGCCCAGCGCCTCGTAGCCCTTGAGACGTTCGATCAATTCGTCCGGCTTGCCGATCATGACGTTCTTGCGGATCGTCTCGGGCACATATTCGGGGAACTTTTCCGGATTGACCGGCGGCACGGCGGTCTGGAAACCGTTGATCGGCGGCACCTTGTTGACGAACCAGGCGCCGAACGAGCGGAAGAAGTACGAGACGCCCTCGGCTGCCGCCTGCCAGTCGTCGTCGCCCTTGTGGACGTGAGCGTGTTGCAGGATCATGATCTTAGGGCGTTCGGTGATGTGCGGCGCGGCGGCGATGGCGTCTTCGAACTTGTTCATCAGGTCGGCCACTTCGGCATCGCCCTTGGCCAGTGGGGTAGCCATCACGTTGCAGCCGTTGGCGACGGCGAACTTGTGCGAATCCGGGTCGCGCGCGGCGATCCACAGCGGCGGGCGGGCCTGGACCGGCTTGGGCACGCTGGTGGAAGCGGGGAACTTCCAGATTTCGCCGTCATGCTCGACATCGCCTTCCCAAAGGGGCTGGAGCAGCGGCACCATCTCGCGCAGATAGCGGCCACCGTCGGTCGCGGAGACGCCATTGAGCATGCGGTCGAATTCGAACTGGTAGGCGCCGCGCGCCAGGCCCACTTCGGCGCGACCGTTGCTGATCACGTCCAGCAGCGCGGCTTCACCGGCCATGCGGATCGGGTGCCAGAACGGAGCGATGAAGGTGCCGGCGCCCAGACGGATGCGGCTGGTGCGGCCTGCGACGGCTGCCAGAAGCGGAATCGGGTTCGGCGAGATGGTGTATTCCATCGCATGATGTTCGCCGATCCAGACTTTGTCCATGCCGCCGGCTTCGGCCATGTCGCACAATTCCAGCAATTCCTGGAACAGCTTGGGGTGCGAAACGGAGTCGTCGTAGCGCTCCATGTGCAGAAAGATCGAGAACTTCATCGTCCATCCTTTTCCCTGCCTCGCTCAAGGGAGGCTTAAAATTTCTCTTGCGACTCACCTGAAGCAAGAATACCGTCCGATGGTATACCACAAAAACGATGGTGCAAGAGGATAACTGAAACATGGGTAGAGCGGGCGATACCTCGGCTGGCGTGATCGAGGAAAACAGCATAGGCTTCGTGCCGCTGGCCGAGCGCCACGGCAAGGTGCGCGATCTCTTCACGCTCTGGTTCACGACGAACATCGCCCCACTGCCGGTGGTGACGGGCGCCATGGCCGTGCAGGTCTATCACCTGCCGCTGACCTGGGGCATTTCCGCGATCATCCTGGGCCATCTCGTCGGCGCCCTGGTGCTGGGCGCCTGCTCCGCGCAGGGCCCGCAGATGGGGCTGGCGCAGATGATCCAGAGCCGGGGGCAGTTCGGCCGCTACGGCGCGCTGCTGGTCGTGACCTTCGCTACGCTGCTCTACGTCGGGTTCTTCATCTCCAACATCGTCCTGGCCGCGAAGTCGGTCCATGCGCTCCAGCCCGCGATCGGCCTGCCGGTAGGCGCCGTGCTCTGCGCGCTGGCTGCTGCCGGGATCGGCATCCTGGGCTACAACGTGATCCATCTGCTCAACCGCGTGGGCATGTGGTTCATGGGCGCGGGCCTGATCTTCGCCTTCGCCAACCTGGTGGCGCTGATGCCGTCCGAGCTGTGGACGCAGGGGCAGGGCTCGATGATCGGCTGGCTGGCGATGTTCTCGCTGGCGGCGGTCTGGCACATTTCCTACGCCTGCTACACTTCCGACTACTCGCGCTACCTGCCGCCCAGCGTCGGCATCCGCGCGCCGTTCCTGGCCAGCTTCGCCGGCGCGGCGCTGGGTGCGGGCGCCTCGTTCATCCTCGGCGCGGTGGCCGTGGCCGGAGCACCGGCGGACGCCGATCCGATGGCGATCGTCAGCGGCGCGACCGGCGCACTGGCGCCGGTGTTGATGGCGCTCTTCGTTTTCAACATCATCAGCCACAATGCGCTCAACATCTACGGCGCGGTGCTGTCGCTGATCACCATGGCGCAGACCTTCCTCGCGTCGTGGCAGCCGGGCCGCAAGGCGCGGGTCGTGCTCTCCTCGCTGGTGCTGGCGGTATGCCTGGTCATCGCCACGACTTCGGCGGACGACTTCGTTCCCCGCTTCATCGGCTTCGTCATTGGGCTCATGGTGGTCCTCGCGCCCTGGGCGACGATCAACATCGTGGACTTCTACTTCATCCGTAAGGGCCGCTATGACATTGACTCGTTCTTCCGGGCCGATGGCGGCATCTACGGCCGGATCGACCTGAAGGCCTCGGTGGCCTATCTCGCCGGCATCGCGGTCCAGCTGCCCTTCCTTGCCAGCAGCTTCTACACCGGTCCCCTCGCTGCGGCGATTGGCGGCGTCGACGTGGGCTGGCTGATCGCCCCGATCGTGACGACGGCGGTCTACCTCGCCCTCGGCGCCGGTCGCAACGCCGAACGTGCCGATCCCCTGCCGGCCGAATGAAAACGCATCCCTGGGAGAGCGCCATGGCAACGATAGCCCCCGAGCACGATATCAAGAGCTTCCTCTCGAGTGCGGAAGAGATCATCGACGAAGCCCGCAACGGCCGCATGTTCATCCTCGTCGACGACGAGGACCGCGAGAACGAGGGCGACCTCGTCATCCCCGCGCAGATGGCGACGCCGGAGAAGATCAACTTCATGGCGCGCTACGGCAAGGGCCTGATCTGCCTGGCCATGACCGAGGCGGGGGTCGGCCAATTGGGCATCGGCCTGATGAGCCAGCGCAACGGGACGCAGTACGGCACGGCCTTCACCACCTCGATCGAGGCACGCGTGGGCGTCACCACCGGCATTTCCGCAGCGGACCGTGCGCGGACCATCGCCGTCGCCATCGACGGCAGTAAGGGCAGCGAGGAAATCGTCACGCCCGGTCACGTCTTCCCGCTGATCGCGCGCGAGGGCGGGGTGCTGGTTCGTGCAGGGCATACCGAGGCGGCGGTAGACGTCGCGCGGCTGGCCGGGCTCAATCCTTCGGGCGTGATCTGCGAGATCATGAACGAGGACGGCACCATGGCGCGCCTGAAAGACCTGATCGCCTTCTCGCAGTTCCACGGCCTGAAAGTCGGCACGATCCGCGATCTCATCGCCTACCGGCGCCGCCACGACAATCTGGTCGAGCGAACAGCGCAGGCCAGCTTCCACAGCCGCTGGGGCGGCGAGTGGCAGGCCATCACCTATCGCAACCGCGCCACCGATACCGAGCAGATCGCCCTCGTGAAGGGCAAGATCGATCCCGCCAAACCGACGCTCGTGCGGATGCATGTCATTTCCACGCTCACCGATATCTTTGCCGGAGAGAGCGGCGGGTCGGGTGTGCTCGAAAGCGCGATGCAGACCATCGCGGAAGAAGGAACCGGCGTCGTCATCGCCATCAATCGCGCGCGCAACGATCGCTTCACGATGGCGCTGAAGGCGCAGGCCGGCACGCTTTCGCCCAGCGACATGGACGAACTGCGCGACTACGGCGTGGGCGCGATGATCCTGACCGATCTCGGGATCGAGAAGATGGTGCTGCTGACCAACACGCACCGCACCCCGGTGGCGCTGGCCGGCTATGGCCTCTCGATCGAAGGCGAACGGCCAATAAAACCGGGCAAGTGAGCCCGGAACGCCGAGGCGCCGCCTAAAACGCATATTCGACATTCCCGTCATCCTCGTTGCGGCCGCCTTGCCGCCAAGGAAGAGTCATGCTCCCCGTCATCGCTCCCGTCATCCTGGCTGCATCTGCGCCGGCGACGATCCCCGCTTGCCCTGCCGAAGCCACGACCTGCGCGGCGCCTGCTGCCGAACCGGCGCCTTCGGTGCTGCCGGTAGAGGCTCCGCAGCCGGAAACCGAAACCCCCGAAACCCAGGCCCCCGAAACCCAAACCAAATCCAAGCTGAAGATCGGTGCGGCCCTGCGCGGGCGCTTCGATCTGCGCTTCAACGATGTCGGCAGCGCCGGCCAGCGCCGGACCTCCAACCACCTGTCCTTCGACACGCTGGCGCTGACCGCAGACTACGATTCCCCGAAGTTCTTCGGCGCGGCCCAGTACCGTTTCTACGGCGCCAGCTTCATCTACGGCAAAAACGGCGGCTACGAGGGCTATCCCGGCGAAGTCCAGTTCCTGATGTACGCCTATGCCGGTGCGAAGCTGAGCAAGGAGGACAGCGTCACCGTCGGCGTCCAGCCGGTGCCGTTCGACGACCGGTACTGGGGCTCGTCGATCCTCGACGACCTTGGCTTCGTCTACGGCATGGAGGAAGTCTACAACCTGGGCATCAAGTACAAGCGCCAGACCTCGGACCTGCGGGTGGAGCTGGGCCTGTTCCCCGGCAGCGGACCTGCCGTGATGGGCATCAGCCGCGATGCCGCCCGCTACTCCACGAACATCGCCAGGGCCGACAGCTACGTTCCCAACGGCACGCAGAACGACGAACGCAAGATGGTGATCGGCAACGTCCAGTACGCACTGGTCAACCAGCCGAACACCACGCTGAAGGCGACGGCATCGGCCTGGGTGTCGAGCATCTACAACTTCGACACGCGCAAGGAAGGCAGCAAGCATCTTTTTGCCTTCAGCCTGACCGGCAGCCATGGCCCCTGGAACGCCAAGGCGCTGGTCGCGCGGCAGGACATCGACCCGCGCAACCCCGGCACGGACCCAGGCCGCAACGACATGATCACGGTGGGCGGCTTCGATGCCAGCTACAACATCGCGGCCAAGGGCACTTACGCGTTCGGGGAGATCGGCCGGACGATCGACACCGGGAAGCTGCCGTTCGACCTGCTCGTCTATGCCAACTACGGCCGCTTCATGAAGAACGCCGCCGGGTTCAAGGACAGCGAGCGCTTCGATCTGGGTGCGGTGTGGACCTCCAAGGACAAGGGAAAGATCAAGGTCTACTCCGAGTTTCTCCTCGGCCGCAACGATCCTTATGTCGGGGCGGGCCAGTTCATTTCCGGCGCGGCACAGGGCGGCGACAACAAGTGGAAGGCGGCCTTCATGATGATCTTCGGCTACTATTTCTGACGCGGCGACCTCTGCGCGCGATGGCCCCGGCAATCATTCCGGAGCGATGAGGCTTTCGCGCGCCACTTTGCGCACCGCGTCCGTGAAAGTGCGCAGCGCGGAAACGTGGAGCCGCGTCACTGTCCAGTAGAGCTTTACCATGAGCGGCGTGGCGGGCGTCAGTTCGACGAGTTGCCCCTTCGCTATCCAGGGCATCGCCATCATGGCCGGGTGCATTCCCCAGGCCATGCCGGTGAGGGCGAAGTTCAGGAACCCGGAAGTCGATGGCACCCAGTGCATCGGGGCATCCAGCTCGATTCCGTGGGTTTCCCTTGCCCAGCGGGCCTGCAAGCCGTCCCGTCGCTCGTAACGAAGGCATGGTGCGCGCCGCAAGGCGTCCTCGGTAACGCCGTTCGGAAAGTAGCGGTGGGCAAACTCCGGACTGCAACCGGCCAGATAGGGCAGGCTCCCCAGTTCGATGGTCCTGCACCCCTGTACCGCGCCCGGGTCTGCAGACACCGCCGCGATGACTTCCCCAGAACGCAGTCGATCCGCCGTAAGCGCTTCATCCTCGATGATGAATTCCAGCAGATAGCCCGTGGCCTTGGAGAACTCCGCCGCCGCTTTGGGAAACCAGGTGGCGATACTGTCGGAATTGACCGCCACCTTGAGCGTGACCGCTGCGGGCTGGCTGGCGGTGAACGACAGCGCGGGGGCCAGATCGGCTTCCAGAAGCTGGACCTGATCGACATGGGCACAGAGCTTTCGGCCCAGATTGGTCGGGACGCTCGGCTGCCCTCGGACGATCACGATGCTGCCAAGCTTTTCTTCCAAGGCGCGGATACGCTGGGATATGGCAGAAGGTGTAACCCCCAGGCGTTCGGCCGCGCGCTCGAAACTGCCTTCTCTGACGACGGCGGCCACGGCGGCCAAGGCAGGATAATCCAGCATGAATTAGGGATACTTCACCAAGGTTAGAAGAACAAGTTTTCCTAACGGCCGCTTGCAAGGCAAGGCGCGGCTCATGAACAGCATCCTGTCCCCCTTCCTTTCCGGTTTCGCGATGTCGGCAGCTTTGATCATGGCAATCGGTGCCCAGAACCTCTTCGTCCTGCGGCAAGGCCTGAAACGCGAACATGTCGGTCCGATCGTCCTGTTCTGCGGCTGCGCCGACGCCATGCTTATCGCGCTCGGCGTCGGCGGCGTAGGCGCGGTTCTGGAGCGAGTGCCGCAACTGACCCAAGCGCTCACCATCGGCGGGGCGGCCTTTCTTGCCTGGTATGGACTGAAGGCGTTTCGGCGGATGATGGAGCCGGAGGCCATGACGGTAACCGCGCAGGGAGGAATTACGCTGGGCGGAGCGCTCGCCGCCACCGCCGCGTTCACGTTCCTCAATCCCCATGTCTACCTGGACACCGTCCTGCTGATGGGTGCGGCCGGATCGGCGCAGGCACCGGCGTTGCGACCCGTGTTCGTGGCTGGTGCTGCGTCCGCAAGCATCATCTGGTTCGCGGCGCTCGGCTATGGCGCTCGCTTCCTGGCACCGCTTTTCGTGCGACCGGCCGCGTGGAAGGTGCTCGATGCGATCGTCGGCGTGGTGATGCTGACGCTGGCCGCGTCGTTGATGGAAAGGATTGTCCTGTGACCCATTTGACCATCAACGACGACATGCAGGTGGTGCAGGAGCAGTGCCCCGCTTCCGGAGCCGGATTGCGCCGCGAGACAGCATGCCGGAAGCCATCGATCTGGCAATGGTGCATGGAAGTGTCCGTGGTCGCCGTCGCGCATCACTATGCCTCTCCCTGGGCTAAAAGTGACCAGCGCGGCGAAGTCGGATAGGTTGGATATCGCTTTTTCCCAAGGGCTTTCCATCTTGACGATCGGATCGCCATGACATTTATGCGATATCGTGTCGCTGTTTAGGCGACTCGATTGGCGTGCGGCGATCGGTGCAGGATCATACGCAAGAATTGCCGGCGCCGAAAAGAGAGGACCAATCGATGCTTCGTCAGTTCATGGCGGTAGGCGCCTGCCTTTCCGCGATTTGTCTGTCACCCCAGGTCGTGGCGGCACCTGCCGGCGCAGAAGCGGCAACGGCGGCTGCCTATAGCACGTCCACCACCAGCATCGGCGACCTGCTCGACAATCCTTCGACCAAGGCGGTCCTCGTCAAGCATCTGCCGGACCTGGTCAGCAATCCGCAGATCGAAATGGCGCGGGGCATGACGCTCAAGCAGATCCAGTCCTATTCCTCGGACAGCGTCACGGACGAGGTTCTCGCCAAGATCGACGCCGACTTGCAGAAAATCAAAGGAAAGTAGAACGGCGCGAGCCTCCTTTTAGAAAAGGGAGGCTCGTCAATCCGGCCACCCCGGCAAGATCAGGGGCGCGGTAGCAAACCACCAAGCGAGCGTTGATCAGGCGACCCGGCGTTTCGCCAAATCCGCAGGACGATCCCAATCTCCCACTATCACTGCGATGGCGCGCCTGGCGCAGACCCAAATTGCGGCCATAAGTCAAATATGTTATTTTAAGTAACATATGTGACTTGAAATCGGGCCTTGCATTGGGAGAGGCAAAGATGAGTGAGGAGCGTTCCACATCAGAAGCCAGCCGGCTTGCGGTCATCACCGGCACCTCGGGATTGGGTCTCGAAACCGCCAAAGTCCTGGCGCGGTCTGGCTACCGCATCGTTCTGGCGGGGCGAAACCGATCCATGGGGCAAGCGGCCGTCCGAACGATCGGATCGCAAGACCCTGACGCTGCCGTTCGATTCGAGGAACTCGATCTAGCAAACCTCATCTCGGTCGGCACCTTCGCGGCGAGGATGCGGAAGCGCGGGGAAGCGATCGACGTCCTTGTAAACAATGCCGGCGTCATGATGCCGCCCGCTCGCCAGACGACGGCGCAGGGCCATGAACTTCAGTTCGGTGTCAATTATCTCGGACATTTCGCGCTTACCGCGAGCCTGCTTCCGCTTCTGGGGGCGGGTTCGCGCGTAGTGAGCGTGACCAGCCTCGCGCATCGCTACGGCGGGCTCGATCTCGATGCCATCAAGAATCCGGCAAGCTACCGGGCGGGGCCGGCCTATTGCGCCTCCAAACTGTTGCAGGCGATGTTCGCCGTGGAACTGCAACAGCGAAGCGCAGCCCAGGGATGGGGCATCATTAGTCTCGCCGCCCATCCCGGTTTCGCTTCGACCAACCTTTTCCAAGGTAGTGAAAAACGCAGAACCCCACGCAGCCTGTTCTTCACGAAAATCGTCGCGCCGCTCCTGGGGCAGACGCCCGCGAATGGAGCCCTGCCGATCGCCCATGCCGCGATGGCATCGGACGTCGTTGGCGGTCGCCTGTTCGGGCCGAAGGGCTTTCTGGAAATGAAGGGGCCACCCGGAGAATGCGCCTTCGCCGCATCGGTTCACGATGCTTCGCTGCGTCTGAGAGCTTGGGAAATGTCGGAAGACCTGATCGGATATCGCTTCGGCGATACGCTTGCGCATGCAGATTGAGGTGCCTATGTGTAATTATAAATAACACAAATGGTCGCGGTCTTGGCTGGCGGCAAGCGGAAGAGGAGAGGCGATGATGGGCGTCGAGGCGGACAAATTGTTGAGCTATCTGCCGGGTGGAAAAGGCTTCGACCTGCCTTTTGCGGAAATTCGCGAAGCACAGGTGGTGGCCATGGATGAACGCCTTCGGGAACAGGGCGAGCGCATCAAGGTCGTGGCCATGCGGGCGAAGGACGCGGGACTGTCTTGCATCGATAGCCGCGAGGATGCGGTCTCGTTGCTGCTGCCTCATACCGCGTACAAGTCCTATCCGGAAAGCTTCCTCATGGAAGAGAAGTGGGACAAGCTTACCCGCTGGCTCTCCACGGTATCCAGCCACCCGACCGACGATACCGATCTGCGGGAGATCGCCGGGATCGACGAATGGATCGTCCGCCTTCAGGACGCCGGGCATTATGTTTCCTGTTCCAGCGGCACGACCGGCAAGTCGGCGATGTTGATTTCTTCCGCAGCCGACATTGCGCATGGTAGCCGGGATCTGGTCAACGCCGTGACGTGGGGTGCGGATGTCGAGGACAACCAATCGCGGCGGTTCTTTAGCACTGGTGCGGTCGCGGCGGTCCCTAAGAACATCGCGCTGGGTGCCGGGCTGTTCCAGGCGTTCGCCCGTACGGATGTGATGCCCTTTATCTCGCCGGCACCGCCGATGACCGTGGGGTCCATCACCGGCGCCATCGTCATGCGCAAGCGTATCGCCGATGGCATCGCCACGCCCAGCGAGATCGCGGCTTTCGAAGCCACTGCGGCCGAGCGGCAGCAGGCGATGACGGATGCCGTCGTTGCCGTGACGGATGCGATCATCGAAGCGCGCGAAGACGAATTGTTCCTGATGGGCATGTGGGCCGGACACTATCAGGTTGCCAAGGCGGTGCGGGACAGGGGCTACTCGGCCAAGGATTTCAACCCTCGCAATGCCCTGTTCTGCAGCGGCGGGCTGAAGCGCGCGCAATTGCCGGATGACTATCGGTCGTTTGTCTACGAGACTTTCAACATTTCGCCGGAGCGCACGTTCCTTTCCTATGGGATGCAGGAAATCCAGTCGAACATGCCGCAGTGCAGCCACGGTCGCTATCACATACCGCCTTGGCTGGTCTGCC
The DNA here is from genome assembly GCF_044987305.1 of Novosphingobium sp. ZW T3_23. Classification (NCBI taxonomy): domain Bacteria; kingdom Pseudomonadati; phylum Pseudomonadota; class Alphaproteobacteria; order Sphingomonadales; family Sphingomonadaceae; genus Novosphingobium; species Novosphingobium sp. ZW T3_23. The sequence goes on along the minus strand of NZ_JBJDRF010000073.1, from coordinate 4,756 downwards.
TGCCGCTCAACGAGGAAGGCGATGCCCTTCTGCACGCCGATCAAGGCCAGATCGAAGCCCGCGCCGCATTCTTCGACCTTTCTATGGAAGGGCGCTGGGGCGGCGTGATTTCCGGGGACAGGATCGAAGTCGACTTCGGAGCCTGTGCTTGCGGTCATGCGTCTCCGTCGATTGCGGATACGATTTCGCGTTACGCCGACATCAAGGGCGACGACAAGATCGGCTGTGCCGGCACGGTCGACGCCTATGTTCGCGGCCTGAACTGAAGGGAGCCCGACCATGGACATGCACGCAGGACTGGCTGAAGCCTCGAACCTTCAGCCCGATGCCGCCCCTTTCTTCATTCGCGGCAGGCTGGTCGAAGGCTTCGACGTCATCCACCGCTCGCGCGATCTTGGCGTTTCATTCGCTACGCCCGAACTGAATATGGACGATCTCGTCCGGCCCCGCACCGAGCTGCCGCCGCTCCTCGACACGCCCACCGCCGAGATCATCGATTTTCTGGCCGAAACGGGACAGCGACTGGTCGATCCCGGCAATCCCTATGTGGACGCCTGTATCGAACGCATGGCGAAAGTCAGCCTTCAGCCCCGCGCCGCCATCGACTATATCATGAAGAACGCGGCCGAATATCTGGAACCGCGATCGCTGCGGGAAGTGGTCGAGCAGAACTTCCCCGATCCGCGCGCGCTGGACGAGTGGGTGCCCCATACGGATCACCAGGGACGCCGCAGCTTCATCCGCGCCTATGCGCCCCGGCTGGTTCATGTGCTGCCGGGCAATGCGCCGGCGCAGGGCATCCGATCGATCGCGCAGGGCGCTTTGGTCAAGGCGGTGAACGTGTTCAAGATGGCCTCGGCCGATCCTTTCTCCACCGTTGCGTTCCTGCGAACGATGGCGGACGTCGATCCCGACCATCCCGTGGTTCGCTCGATGTCGGCCGTCTATTGGCGTGGTGGCGACGAGGCCATAGAGCGCGTGCTGTTCCGGCCCCAGTATTTCGACAAGCTGGTCGCCTGGGGTGGCGGCGATGCGATAAACAACGTCATGAAGTATATCGGACCGGGGTTTCAACTCGTCTCGTTCGATCCGAAGACGTCGATCTCTATGGTCGGCCGAGAAGCGTTCACCGCGCCGGAGGCCATGGAAGAGGCGGCGCGCCGCAATGCCGCCGACGTCGCCATGGCAAACCAGGAAGCCTGCGTCTGCAGTCGCTTCACCTTTATCGAGGCGAGCCCCGAAGAGGCCGATCGCTATTGCGAAATCCTGGCTAGGGAAATCCGGATCGATCGCATGGAAGAAGGCACCCCGCGACCGCTTGAGCCGGACTTGCGCGAACAGATCGACGTCCTGCGCATGATGGACGAGGACTATGCGGTGTTCGGCGCCAGCGACGGTCGCGGCGTGGCGATCCGCTCCGACGAGCCCGTGGACTTCCATCCCTTGCGCAAGACCTCGAACGTGGTTTGCGTATCGTCTCTGGAAGAAGCGGTGAAATACGTGAATGTCGCAACGCAGACGGTTGGTATCTGGCCCTTCGCGCGCATGAAAGGGCTGCGGGATCGCCTGGCAAGCAGCGGTGCGCAGCGCGTCGTCCGGCTTGGCGAGGCTGGTCCCAGCGCAATCGGCAACCCCCACGATGCCATGTATCCGCTCCACCGATTTGTGCATTGGATGGCGAACGAGGATGGATGCGAAGGGGACGATTGAGGCGCTTCGATTGATCCGGTTCGAACTTCGTCCTAGGGTATGGGGGATAGATCGGGAAGCAACTTGGCCAGACCTCGCACGACCACGCCTCGAATGCCGGACGATGCCCGTGCCCGACGTTCGCTCGATGCGATGCGCGGGGCTGTTCTGACATTGCTGGAAACCCGCTCTCTGGACGAGATCTCCATAAAGGAAATCTGCGATGAGGCGGGCCTCAGCTATCCCACGTTCTATCGGCGGTTTTCGGGCAAGGACGAACTGCTTGCCGGGATCGCGACGGAGGAAGTGCGTCGCCTCCTGTCGCTCGGCTTTTCGGCAATGGAGCAGAGCGATCTGAAGTTTTCGGCCAACGGTCTTTGCGAATATGTCGAGATGAACCGCGTCTTGTGGCGCACGCTGCTGACCGGCGGCGCCGCGGATGCGATGCGGCACGAATTCATGCGCCTTTCCCGTGCATTCGCGGAAAGCCACCCTCGGGCCAATCCATGGCTCCCGGTGGATTTGGCGGTACCGTTCGTATCCAGCGGCATTTTCGAGATTCTGGCCTGGTGGATGAGAGAGGCGGACAGCTATCCGACGGCCAATGTCGTCACCCTGATCGAGGTTCTCGTTCTGGAGACCACCGCGCGTCCCCGCCGCGTCGCCCTCCTTTAGATCATTGCACGCTGGGGCGTCTTCCCATCAAGCGAAGACGCCCTTTCTCCAGAAGTTCTACGCCCGCTTCATTGCGGCCAGGGCCTGTTCGATGTCGGCGATGAGATCGTCCACGTCTTCAAGCCCGACCGCGAGGCGGACCCCGTGGCGGTCCTCTTCATCGCGCTTCTGTGGCGGCCAGGGCATGACGTCGCGATGCCGCGTCGGTTCGATCGGCACGACGAGGCTTTCGAAACCGCCCCAGGAATAGCCGATGGCGAAGAGCTTCAGCGCGTCGATGAAGCGGTTGCGGTCGGCCATGGTGCCGCCCTTGAACACGAAGCTGAACAGGCCGCAGCCCCCGGTGAAATCACGCGCCCAAAGGTCGTGTCCCGGCGAGCCCGGCAGCATCGGGCAGAGCACTTGCGCCACCTCTGGCCGTGCCTCCAGCCAATGGGCGATCGTGAGCGCGGACTCGGCCTCCTGACGCAGGCGAACGCCAAGCGTCCGCAGGCCCCGAAGCGCAAGCGCCGCGTCGTCTGGCGAAACGACGATGCCGAGATCCTGCGAACGTTTACGCAGCTGCTCGTAGAGTTCTCCACGCGCGCTGGCGCTGCCCATCATCAGGTCGGAATGGCCGCCGACATGCTTGGTAAGCGCCATGACGGTAACATCGACGCCCTTTTCCAGCCCCGCGAACCCGAGGGGGCTGGCCCAGGTGTTGTCGAGCACCGAGACCGCGCCCTTCTCGCGCGCGATGCGCGCCAGCTGGGGGACGTCGCAGACTTCCATCGACAGGCTGCCCGGGGCCTCGATCAGCACGGCGCGGGCACGGTCGCAGAACAGGGCTTCGTAGCCGGCAATGTCGAGCGGATCGTAGAAGCGCGTCTCTATCCCGAAATCGGCAAGCATTCCGGTGCCCATCGAGCGGGTGGGGTCATAGGCATTGTCGGTGATGAGCACGACGTCGCCCGGACGAAGCAGGGTCAGCATGACCCCGGCGATGGCGGCGACGCCCGAAGGATAGATCACGGTTCCCTCGGCACCGGGCTCGATCTTGGTCAGGGCATCGCACAGCGCCCATTGCGTGGGGGCACCGCGACGGCCGTAGAAGAAGCGGCCGTCCTCGTTGCGGCTTGGCGCCTGGGCAAGCGCGGCGGTGCTTTCGTGGAGATGGGTGCTCGCGCGCCAGACCGGCGGGTTGACGACCGCGCCGGTCCATTCCTTGCGACGGCCTCCGCTTACCAGCTTGGTGAAGGGGGCGAGATCGTCGAAATTGTCCAAATCGCTCAAAGTGCTCTCCGCTCTTGAGCGTGCAGCCCTAACGCGCCGCGGTGCAGCGGTCGAGAGGCAAGACGCGAGCGAAGTTCGATCCGGCCCTCTCGTTCAGGCAAGCCGCCGGATCGGCGGTTCGGGAACCTGGCCCATGTCGCGCGCCGCTTCCACTTCGCGCGCGGCGATCATCGCATGGTCGCGCGGGCCGGTGTCGAGCCGCAGCGGGGCAAGGGCAGGCCCGTCGCCGGGAATTCCGAGCGTGAAAACGCGACGCTCTACATGCCCTTCTTCGTCGATGACACAAAGGCGGACGAGCGGTACGAAAAGGCTTGCCTGGCCCTGACGCATCACGCGGATGGCGTTCAGCGGCAACTGCAATTCGCCCTTGAATTCCCGCGTTTCGCCCGCAGCGAGCGTCTCCAGCGAGTGGCGCAGGGGCAGCGTCGCGGGATCGGGAACAAGCTGTTCGCCTTGCGACAGGGACGCGTGGGCGGAAATCATGTCAGCCCGCATCTGCCACGGCTGCGAGCGTTCGCCGTCCGGGGCGGTGAGCGCAATGCGATATTGCAGTGTTGCGTAGACGAGCGAGAGCCGCATGCTCACTGGCTCGAAATGGACCGCGACGATGCCGGGGCGCGATGGCGCTGGTTCCCGCGCCGGTTGCGGGACGGGCTGCGGTACCGGCCGGGATTGTGGATCCGGCTGCCTTGGCGGTTGTACGCGGGGAATGGGCGTGACGGCTGGGGTCGGATCGAGCGCGGCGATGGCGGCTGAGGACGCAGTGACGGAGGTGGGGGCCGAGGTTGGAGCAGCCGGTTCCTCGGCGATTTCGTCTTCGGGCTCGGCCTCCGGCTCCAGGCCGGCTTCCTCCCAGGCCGTGGCAGGTGCGCGACGGCGACGCAGCAGTGCGAAGGTACCGATGCCGGTCGCAACGAGCGCCGCGGGAATTACCAGCCACCACTCCGGCCAATGGGGCTCGTTCGCGGGCTGAGTTGCGGTATCCGGCATGGCTGACGGAATGGGCGAGGGGACGGCGCTTTCGTTCGCGGCGGGCGCCGTCGGGTCAAGCGACGGCAGGGGCGAGGCCGTTGGCGAGGGCGCAGAAGTGGCCGTCTCGACGGTCGGGGTCTGCGAGGGG
>NZ_JBJDRF010000072.1:0-21684 GCF_044987305.1 Novosphingobium sp. ZW T3_23 | reverse complement strand
GCCAGCCTCCTGCTCCTTCAGCACGCCGATGATCTGCTCTTCTGTGAACCTTGCTCGCTTCATTCGTCCGTCCTTCCATCAGGCCAGACTCTAATCAAGCTTGGAGGAAAAGCCGGGGGTCACGTCAGCAGCAGTAATCGACGATGTGGTCGAGCATCATACGATGCCCGATGAAGGGGGGCATCCACAGCATCAGTTCATACCGGTCCAAATGCGCTCCGCGAGAGTTTTAACAAGAGAGTTGCGATGTAACCGCAAGGGATTTAGACGTGTCGCCAAAGCATGAACGGCTAACAAGGAAATGTGAATTCGTGACAGCAAATAACTTTCCTGGTGTGCCGAAGATTGAGTCTCCATTGTTCTCGCTTCAGCTGGACTCCATGGGACTGACCGCTGACGAGAAGCGGATTGCTACCGAACTAAATGAACGTGGCTATTCGGTGCTGGATTTCCCCGACGCGGAAATCGATGCCAAAATTGAGCGAATCAAAGCTAATTTGGGCCCGCGCTATAAAGGCATCGCCTTTGATGACCCCAAGAGTGACAAGACCCTTGGCGAACGCCGGCTTCAGGATGCTTGGAAGTTCGATGATGATGTGCGAGCAATCGCTGCCAACCAAGTCATTATAGATTTGTTGAGCAAGCTCTATGGTCGGAGTGCTTTTCCGTTCCAGACGCTCAACTTTCCGGTTGGCACCCAACAGGACGCCCACACCGATATGGTGCACTTTTCTAGTCTTCCTGAGCGCTTTATGTGCGGAGTTTGGCTGGCGATGGAAGACATAGGGGCGGATGCAGGCCCATTATTTTACTTGCCCGGTTCACATCGTTGGCTAGCCTTGACCAACTCGATAATTGGACGGCGCGGACATCGCAGTACGCTGGACTCTGCGCAGGCGCCCTACGCACAGGGTTGGACGGCATTACGCGAGGTCTACGGTGCTATTGAGGAACCATTTCTTGCGCGTAAGGGGCAAGCTTTGATCTGGACTGCGAATTTGCTTCACGGCGGTTCACGACAGATCGACAACACCCTGACGCGCTGGTCGCAAGTGACGCACTACTATTTCGATGACTGCATCTATTACACGCCTGCGTTTTCGGACGAGGCATTGGGCAGGCTTGATCTACGTCACCTAACTTCAATCGCTGATGGACTTCCCCGGCCCAACACCTACTTAGGCGAGCCGGTGGAGACACCGGCGAAAAAGAAGAGGCATCCGTTCGCGAAGCGCCTGATACGGCGCTTGCGCGGTTTAAACTGAGGGTCACCAAACCATCTGGTTCCAGCGTTACTAGCGACATAGCGGAAGTATGTCATACAAATCAGATAAGCACAATTTGCAGGGACTTAATCGCCACCCAACTGCTAGACATTTTAGTTACGCTATGCTCCTTACTTCCGCAAGACTGGGCTAGATTGAGGCTGGCCGTACTATACTTTCATAAAGCGCCTGAGGCGGATTGACGGCTTCAAGGCGCCGGCATGGTTCGGTTCACCCAATGGGGAGATGGAAAGCTACAACCTAAGACGGTATATCTCACTTGCAGGGTCAAGGGCGGGATGATGCGTTGGGTCGGCGAAACCAGGAGTGTTCCAGCGTTCTTGAAACACCTCTAGTTCTCGCATGTAACGGGCAAGGTGTTCGGGTGCGAAGTCTAAACCTCGCGATTTGCTTTCATGATGGATCATCACGGCATCAGCCGCATAGATGTTGCGCCATCCAGCCGCACGCAGCTTCAGGCAGAAGTCAATGTCATTATAGGCGATCGCTAGCCTAGCCTCATCTAGCCCGCCTACGGCTTCGAACTTATCTTTAGCCACCACGAGGCACGCTGCCGTCACCGCAGTGGCTTCACGGGTAACAAGCGCTTGCGCGAACCAACCTGGGTGGCCCTCAGGTAGCCCGCGATGAGCATGACCAGCGGCGTTACCCATTCCAACGACCACGCCGGCGTGTTGGATACTGCGATCAGGGTAGAAGAGACGAGCTCCCACGGCGCCGATGCCGGGACGCGCGGCTTGGGTGACCATCTCCCGCAACCATGCTGGATCAATTACCTCGGTATCGTTATTAAGCAGGCATATATAAGATCCGGCAGCATGGGCGACGGCGAAGTTATTGACCGCGGAGTAGTTGTAAGGATGAGGCCAGCGCACAACTTTGACCCGCGGATCTCGAGAGATTTTTTCGAAATAGGCGAGTGTCTGTGGCTCAATGCTGTCGTTGTCAGCAACGATCAGTTCAATGTCCGGGAAGTCTGTGCAGTAGAGGACGCCTTCAACGCAAGTTTCCAGCAGGTCAAGGCGATCGCGCGTAGGCACAATGACGCTGACTTTAGGCGACGGATCGGGCAAGGCGCGATGGATGGCAAGTGTGCCAAAGGCCTCAACCGACACAGGTAAGCCGACAATTTCGCGGACTAGCGCCGCCCGCCCAGCGACCTCGGCTTGCCACGCTTGCGACGGAGTGGAGACCGCAACATAGGGAACGTGGCGAACCGCAAGCGCTGCAGGGCCGGTGAGCAGCCTCGCGAGAAGGGCGTAGACGGCAAGCGCGTCGGGTGTGTCCTCCGAGATGCTTGCGGTGACGTCTACTTTTCGGGACATAGCTACTGGCAGCGCACAGGCGGCAGAGAGATAGTCCTGTGCAAAAAACAAATCTTCGTCCCAGCTTGGTTTAAGCCAAGGCTTTTCTCGCTTGCCTACAGCGCTGAGTTCATCCTGATCGGCGTAGAGTACGGCTGGATCTCCTGATATCGCAGCTTGCGCGAATGCCGCCAGTGCGCCTGGGGTCATCAAGCAATCGCTGCGCAGAGGGATAAGGAACGCCTCGCGTGCTATTTTTAGCACGCCAACAATCGCGGCAGCGCGGCTTACGAAAGTGTCAGGTAGGACAACTACGCGATGATCTGCGAGGGTGAGGAGCGTGTCGCCAGCCATATCGCTGTCGCCCAACGTAACATAGAGCCTCCAGTCATTGGGAAGTTGGCGTAGCACGGATCGCGCCGACGCCTCCGCACCCAGCGTAAGATGCAGATGAACTGCAAGCGAAGGGCAGACTCGGATCCCGTTCACCAGTGCAGAAGGCATCGCCTCATTATCTGGGCGCTCGTTAAAATGCAGCCATAGTTGATAGATGTCGGGTAGAGCAGCGGCAGCTGCGCGAAGCTGGCCTAGGGCTCGCACCCGTCGCCGGGTGATCCACCACCATGCGATTTGCAAAGCCTTGCTGGGCCGATGCGGTAGTAGAGCTAAGAATGTTCTGAGGCAGGGATGCATCGTATTTTTGTCTAGCTGTTTCGGCGCCGAAGGATGGGTAAATGGAGAGCAGATATCAACGGGTTCGCAGGCTGGCATGCGATTTCGATACGATTTTTATGTTTACCCCCGCCCCCAATCCGCTGAGGTGCTGGGCGACAAAGATCATCAATCCAGCGAATCGACATTGCCTCTTTTCCACATATGAGGAAGAACGCCGCTTGATTATCGCACGTGATCGCGGTGAGCGCTTGTTGTAACGGCAGTTTGCTCACCGCGTAAAGGTTAAGGAAATATCATTTCATGCTCGCTCAACCACGCAATGTGGCATCTGCGTTTGTCCGAAATGCGGAAAAAAATAGCGCAAGGACATTTGTTAAGATCACTACAGCGCAAGGCGCGACCGATTATTCCTTCGAAAATATCCGCGAAATGGCATTTGTCTACAATGCGCATTTCCGAAAGGTGGGCCTCGAAAACGGCTCTGTAATTGCTATTATATTGCGGCATTCGGTTGAACTTTATGCAGCTTTTCTTGGCAGTATGATGGCGGGACTGGTGCCCACGATCATGCCTTTTCCGACGCCCAAACAGGATCGGGAAAAGTACTGGAAGTCGCATGTTGACCTTTTTGCGCTGAGCGGCATCGAGGCGGTCTTCACTTACGAGGATAACGTCGAAGATATCCGCGCCTTTATCGGTGACCAAGTGTCGTACGTTGCGACTGCGAAGGATCTTGCTCCCGGCGAGCGGTGCGAGGATATCGAGCCGGGCGAACTGGCTGTTCTGCAGCACAGCTCCGGCACCACCGCGCTCAAAAAGGGGGTAACTCTCACTCACGAGGCGATTTTCAACCAGGTTGAGAGCTATTCCCGCTGTATCGGGTTGAACGCAGATTCGCGCATGGTCAGTTGGCTGCCGCTCTATCACGACATGGGCTTCATCGCGTGTTTTCTCATGCCGATGGTCGTTGGTTGCTCGCTTTCGCATCTCGACGCCTTCACCTGGAGCGCGAAGCCGACGCTGCTGCTGGATGAGATCGTAGCATTCGGCGGGGAATACATCTGGCTGCCGAATTTCGCCTATAACCACATCGTCAATAGCACCCGCTCATCAGCCGAGTGGGATCTGGGCACGGTCAAGGCGATCATTAATTGTTCGGAACCGTGCAAGCCCGATACTTTCGTGGCGTTTCGCGCCAAACCCCAGTTCCGTAACCTTTCCGAAAGTGCGTTGCAGGTGTGTTACGCGATGGCGGAAAATGTGTTTGCCGTCTCGCAGACGCCGCTCGGTAGCCAACCCCGGGTCGTGACCGTGACTGACGCCTCTTTCCGCGAGGGTGCCAGGATTGAAACTGTGGGTCCGGGGGAAAAGGGCATTCAGGTGCTTTCATGCGGGCCGGTGATCGAGGGGACCGAAGTAGCCTTCGTGCTTCCCTCGGGCGAACTCAGCCGCGAGGAAGGCCTGCTGGGCGAGATTGCGATAACCGGCAGAAGCCTCTATTCCGGTTACTATCACCGCCCTGAGATTACCGCGCAGAAGCTGGTCGACGGATGGCATCGCACCGGTGACGTCGGTTTCATGGTTGATGGCGAACTTTACGTGACCGGACGCATCGACGATTTGTTGATCATCAGAGGCAAGAACATCTACGCTCATGAGGTCGAGGAAGCAGTTAATGCCCTGGGCCTCATCATCCCGGGGCGTGCGGTAGCTTTCACAACCTTCTCGAAAGACAAGGGGGAGGCATCGTTGATCGTGCTGGCTGAAAGCGAAGATATCGGCGCCGAAACGGAAATCAAGAAGGCGGTGCGTGGCGCAGTAGAAGCAGGTTTTGGCGTCAGCCTTACTGACTTCAGGCTCGTGCCTCCGCGTACCCTACGCAAGACAACAAGCGGAAAGCTTAGCCGCAAGGAAAACAGCGAACTTTATTTGGAGATGCAGGCATGAGCACGCGCGAGGATGTTCGCACGACAGTCTACGAATGCGTAGCGGAGACGTTCAACTTTCCGACGGAAGACTTGAGTGAGGGGATGAACGCAGGAGATATTGGCGGATGGGACTCAATAAGCACCTCCTACCTCATTCTCAACATGGAGGAAAAGTTCAATGTGGACTTTCCCGTCGACGAGCTGATTGAATGCGAGAATCTGGGGGCGATGATCGATCTGGTTCTCAAGACCATTCATGGATGAGCATGCTATGAACGTCGAAGACTTTGAGCCGATGGGCTCGAATTGCGAGTTTGGTTTCGTTCTCCAGAGCCTCGGCAATGGCGTGCCCTCGCTGTTGCGCTGGACTTCGATACAGATTACCGACCTCGCTCGTCTCATTGATGCCGATTTTGCTGAGTGCTTCGATAAAGAGCAGGTTCGTCCCCATACGGACGATATGGTGCTCGACCAGCGTTATCAGTGGGCATTTCATTCTGCGCTGAAGTCAGAGAATGGACAATTCGTGATGGAGCCGCGCAGACTCGAGAAGCTGTTCGGTATTGAGCGCGCTCGTTTGCAGGCTGCGATCGCCAAATTCCGGGAGCGGCTGAGGGGAAGCAAAGTAATTTGCGTCTTCAGCGCCGACGGTATTTCCGATGAACAGGTCATGGAACTGCGCGTTGCGATCGACCGTTTCTCAGGTCATGGAGATAACGGCTTGGTTGTGGTTTCCAGTTCTGAGGAATGGCCGGGCGAATGGGCGGGCGAAAGCGAACTACGTTCGCTGAGCCCCCGCACCTGGAGGGCGGCGGTGTCGCGACTTGCGCCTTGGCACCAGTCTAACGACGCAGATTATGAAAACTGGACCAAGCTGCTCACGGCAGCAGCTGCTGCGCAAGGCTAACAGTTAAATTCACTAACGGTTAATTTTTTTCAAGCGCAGATGCTTACGAGAATTTTTCGCAATGTGCTGAGCATCGCATAAACTTAGGGGCAGAAAATGCCGGTATATTCATTGAATATCCGGCCCTTCTGATAGCGACAATGATGGTTAACTCAAAGGGTATAATTCCCATTAATATGCAGAAAAAGATGAGGAAATATGTACCATCTGTATTTCTAAAGAAGAAAATCAACATTTCTTCCGAGGAAAGGGAGTTTTTATCTAAGGTTTTTAACCATCAGTACTATGCACGAATTTCGGGGTCAATTATGACATCCGAATCCCGTTTGTTCGATGATTTTATAAATCGCGGACTTACGCTGGATTTCTCCCCTACACCTCTTTTCGAGCGCGAATTGTTTGCGGAGCGGGAAGGCAGCCGTACTGATGCGGAACGGTCGCTCCCGGCTATCCTGCGGTGGTATCGCGATCCGCAGAAGCGGGCGATCGTAGCCTCGCGTCATTTTGACGTGGATTTTTACGCTGCGCTGTATCCAGACGTTGCTGGTGCCAGTGACGGTACGGAACTCTATGAACATTACCTGCGCTTTGGGGAGCAAGAAGCGCGGCGCCCCAATGCGCTGTTCGATGTCGATTGGTACGATCAGATCGCCGACCGTCGCCCCGGGGAGGAGCGAATGGGCGCTTATTCACATTTTCTTGCATTTGGAATGGAACGTGGTGCCGCTCCTTCGGCGGCGTTGCTGCCTGTCTTTGCTCGCACGCCGACCGTGCGGGTAAATCCTCAGGAGGCGTATCGGCGCGTAGAGGCTGCTGTCGCGCGTTGGACTCGCGAACTTGATCACCAGAAGCTCAATCTGCTGTTGCTGCTGTTCAACCCCGATACCTATAATGGTAACGGGACTCTAAAAGACGATGCCAGCGGCCTTGCGCGCCTGGAGCATTTCCTTGCTTCTGGTTTGCTTGCAGGGATCGAACCTGGGCCGCTGTTCAGCAACGAGGTCTATGCAGAACGAGCAGGCTTGCAAGAGAAAACCAGCGTCAATCGTTTGTTGCATTTCATCGAGGAAGGCAGTCGGGACAGGTTGGTTCCCACTGCGTTGTTTGACGAGGCCGCTTACTTGGCGGGCTGGGCAGATATCCGCCAAGCTGGCACCTGGGGCTTTGGCCACTTTATCGCTAGTGGTATTTTTGAGGGCCGAACTATAGACGGTGCTCATCGTGTTCGAACACGGTCGTTGCCGTTCGACACGGCAGGTGGGCAACTGCACAATTGGCAGCTGTTCTGGACTAAGGATGGCGGAGCGGGCGAACTGGCCGCGCCTGAGGAAGCACCCCGTCAACTGGCTTCGTCAGCTCGACCGACCCTCGACACCTTGATCGAGGATCGTCACCTGCCGATGGTGAAGGGGTTGTTCTGCCCACCGTTTTATGCTCGCGAGGCCAAGCTCGACGTCACGCTTGATGATGAAAGCTTGTTTCAGCACTATTTAGAACACGGTGCCCATGCCGACATCGCACCAGGACCGTTGTTTGATCCCTTGATGGCACGCGCGCTGGTAGGCACGAGTGACAAGCCAGCAATTGTGGCTTGGCTGGCAGGGCGGCGGCCGAACTGGCGTGCGCCGACGCGGTTTTTCGACAAGACGCACTACCTCTCGTTCTACCGCGCCGAATTCCATGGCATGGCATTGGATCTTTTTGATCACTTCGTCCTTCATGGACTGAGCGAAAACCGCGTGCCCAACGCGGTCTTCGACCCGCACTGGTATCAATCCGCATACGTTCACCCGGAAACCGAGCGCGACTTGCCCGCCTACTTGCACTATCTGCTTTATGGAGCGGCACGTGGTTTGGCGCCTTCGCAGCTGCTGCTCACAGTGTTCGACATGAACCGTCCGCGACAGATAGCAGGCGAAGAAACTGGCCTGGAGCCTCTTTTTGCAGTTGATCGTGCCATTGCCCGTTGGCGTGGTAAGCTGGAGGCAGACCAGCTTCAGTTGCTGCTGGCTATGTTCTCGCCCTACGCATACGATGGCGGAGGTACCTTAGAGGAAAGCGCATCCGGAGTGAACCGTCTGGTCGATTTCCTTGATCGGGGTCTCGAGGCCGGGCTGGCGCCCAGCCCTCTATTTGATGCTGATATTTATAGGGCAAGTGCAGAAATTAGCTCGGAACCTGCGTTCCTACACTACCTGCGACATGGTTGGTACAAGCAGATCGTGCCGACTGCCTCATACTCCGAAAAGTCCTATTTGGCTGCGCATGCTGATATCCGCGAGCATAAGCTGTGGGGCTTCCGGCATTTTCTATTTCATGGACTGTACGAAGGCCGCAAGGTTGATGAAACGGCGAAGCTAACCGTCTTCGTGGATGGTCGAGATGCGGCTGGCAGGCAACTCAACAGCGCACGCCTGTTTTGGGCTGCGCACGGCGTACCGACTGAGCGCATAGGATTGTCCGCGCAAGTCGGAAGACAGCAAGAGCAACTGAACACTATTCTGCGCTCAGATGTCTACACTCAATCAGTGCGTCGGGCTCTGGCGCTAGATCCCGCAATCGGCGACATCAGCAAGGGCGAGGGATATCACGCTCCTCCTACACATGATTCCAACTTCCCGGCACTCAAGAGCCTGCACGACCGGATTCCGGACAAGCAGTACCACACTATCGTGTGCGTACCGTGGCTGAGAACGGGCGGTGCAGACTTGGTGGCGTGTCAGCTAGCTACAGCGGTGAAGCTTGCTCTGCCGGATGAAAACGTGCTGCTGCTGCGCGTTGACCAAGAGAATTTTGATCGACCGGACTGGATATCGCCTGAAATCGATGTGGCGCATGTCTCGGACATTTTGAAGAATATCCCGGAAGTTACGGCTCAACGCCTGCTGTTCGTGCTGTTTAAGGCGCTGCAGCCAAAGCGGGTTATCAATGTAAACAGCCATCGCACGTGGCGGATTATGGAACGTTTCGGCAAGCGCCTGCAGCCCCATATGGAACTCTATTCTTATATGTTCTGCTGGGACCAGACCGCCGAAGGCTTCCGGGTTGGCTATCCATCGCTGTTCTATCCCTCGACGGGGGCTGTTCTGACAGGTCTGTTCACGGATACCGAATATCTGCGCAATGAGTTACTGCGGATATACAATCCGCCATCCCCAGTCGCTGCGCGCATCTTGCCACTGTTTACGCCGTCACGCACGACTCCTCCGGCAGTTTCCTATGCCCACACAGGCGCTGCACGCGGGGCCGGTCGTCGTCCACGCATACTTTGGGCAGGGCGTCTCGATCGTCAGAAGCGGTTCGATCTGGTGCAAAAAATTGCACAGGAAATGCCGGATGTGGACTTCCTTTGCTGGGGTGACGCGGTGCTCGACACACCTCCGGACTTCACCGCAACCCCACGCAACCTGACGTTGAGGCCAGGGTTCAAAAGCTACGATGAGTTACCGCTGGACGATGCCGATCTGTGGCTGTTCACTTCGGCTTGGGAAGGTATGCCCACGATTTTGATCGAGATGGCTGTGCGCGGCATGGCGGTTGTCGCCTCACAGGTTGGGGGGGTGCCCGAACTTATAGACGAGGAAACCGGCTATCCGGTCGAGGACGTAGAGAACGTCGAGGCCTATATTGCAGCCATCCGTGAAGCGCTGGAAAACCCGCAACAGCGTATCGAGCGGGCCGTCCGGCTTCAGAAAAAGGCTGCCGATCGCTATTCGCAAACCAGCTACGTGCGCGATCTGCGCGAAATCTTCGCGGGGGAATGAACCGATGACAACAGTTACCGCAGTCATGAACGCCCATCGTGAGGGCCTGCTGTCAGGTGTCTCGATCGCCAGCTTCTGCGAAGCGCGGGATCATGCACATGCCAACGGGATCGAGACGGAAGGGATTTTCATTCTTGATCGCGCCGACGACGTGACCCGAGATGCCATCCGCCATGCCGCAGCGGCTGATGTACGCATCTTCGAAACCGATTTCGGCGACCTTTCCAGCGCTCGCAACTTCGGCGTCGAACACGCCCGCGGCGAATTCGTCGGTTTTCTCGACGCTGACGATCTTTGGAGCTTCAACTGGCTGACCGAGGCGACCCGGTTCTGCCAGGAGCAGCCTCGCCGCACCGTTGCCCACTCGGAAGCCAACATAATTTTCGGAGAAGCCGAGAATTTGTGGCTGCATGCCGATTCCGAGGATCCCGACTTCGACCCCATGTATCTAACTATCGGTAATTACTGGGATTCCATGAGCTTCACCTGGCGCGAGGTACTCGAGCAGTATCCGGTTCAGAAGAACGAATTGAAGCTCGGCTATGGCTACGAGGACTGGCATTGGAATTGTGTGACGCTTCTTGACGGAATTCCGCATCGCCCGGTTCCGGGAACTCTTCATTTCAAGCGCCGTCGTGGCGGTTCGCTGCTGGCCACCAGTGCCGATAGCGATGTGGTCATTGCCCACACCGACATCTATGCGAAGTCTCGGGAATTGTGGGCTGCACGGCAGCGTAGTGAACGGCGCAGCGAACAAAACGCGGATACCGATAACGGATTGAGCCCGGTGTCTGCATAATGGTGCGTGGCAGAAAATCGCCCGGAATGACGGCATGTGCAGTCCTTGTGCTTGCCGGAATACCTGCTGCGGCTTCTGCCCAGGAAAAGCCGCCGCCGCAGGAACCTGCGCCTATGTTGGCACAAGCGCCGGTTGCACCACCAGTTCCCGCTGATGATGAGGCTATCCCAACTTCCGATAGCGGCGGTTTCACCATCAGGAAGCGGCAGGCTCGGTCTGCCTTCCGAGCGTTCCGGAAAGTCCCGAACGGAGCGTCGATGAACGTCTTTCAAGCGATGACGCTCAACGGATCGGTTATCGATTCGACCAATGCCAATTTCCTGGCGACTGCCACTCCGGATAACGTGGCGTTTTCCGGGTGGGGAATTCGCGGCGGGGCGGGAACCAGTCCTTTAGTTGTTTCCAATTTCGGCGCATGGTTCGAAAATAACGAACATATCGTCTGGACGCAGGAAATTGACGTAAATAACGAAGGGGCGACGCAGCCGGAAGGGTCCGACAAAGGCGGAATCGGCTTGGCCGTCCATACAGGATCCACGTATTCGCCCGATACCGCCATCACTGTGCGGCGTATGAAAGGTGCCGGTAGCGGACCAGGCTTCCTACGCGGAGTTGTGATCGAAGGGGCCCGCGATGTTGGCCTGCGGATCATCGCGATGGATAAGACGACTTATCCCGGACTGCAACCGGCGGCGCCCGGCGCGATTACCGCTCTTCAAGTAGCCCGTAGCAGCGATACAGCGGCTCGTTTCACTCTTAACGAAAGCGGGAAAATGACTTGGGGTGCCGGTGTAGTCGGTGCCGATGTTACCCTGTCGCGAACGGCGCCTTCGGTTTTGACCGTCAGCGGATCGATCAACGACACTGCGGTGTGGGCCGATTTCGTGCCCGAGTGCCAGGCGGCGTCCGGAGACATTGCCGAATTCAAAGCGATGGGACGCTACAATCGGATGGGGCAGCGGGTGTTCTTCACCGTCAATCTGCGCATCGCCCGCAATGGATCGGGAGCCGGGGCGATCCGATGCTCGTTGCCGGTCGCAGCGAACACGGCCCTGATCCAGACTGCATCGGGCCGTGCGGCCACGGTGAAAGGCAAGGCCTTGATTGGGACGCTGGCTGGCGAAGCGATGGAAATCGTCGATTATTCCGGAGATTATCCGGGCGCGAATGGAGTTATCCTGGCGCTGTCCGGTTCTTACGAGGCGCGCTGACAAGGATGCGCACTTCCCCCGATCCCCCGGAGGAGAGGGATGGGGGAGTAAACCGCTTAATTGCTGTTTTGGAGGGTCTGGACGGCAGCGGTCACGGTGAGCAACGGAGTGAACAACTGCCCAATGAGCTGAGCCATCTTGCTCGGCTGATTGGCTGCGGCATTGCCGAAGTACAGCACATCCTTATCACGCATGGAGAAGTGCTGGGTGAGCAGGTAGGATCCTGCCGTCATCATGTTGACGTGATAAACCGTGGGCACCTGGTTGCCCTCCGGATCGTTTACATAGCGAAACACGAAGATAGCGCTAGGATCGCCGTACGATGGATTGACGCCGCCAGCGGTAGCGATCGCTTCAGCGAGGGAGATCTTTGAGCGCGCGAAGGGCAACTGCTCGACACGGCCCGACGCGCCCATCACGGAAAGCGTGCGGGGGGCGTTGATCAGGATAAGCCGGTCACTAGGATAGGCGCGCACGTCCAGTGAGGGCGTTTCCACGAGATCGCCCAAGCGCACATCAACATTTTTTTCGCGGCGAACCACGCGCAGTGTTAGGTCGTTGGCATTGCCGCGATAGCCGCCGGCGAGAGCAATCACGTCGGTCAGCGTCTCACGATTGGTCTGGAGAACCAAGCGACCAGGGCGCGAGACTTCTCCACTTACGATCACGGAATTGGTGATATTCTGGCTGGGCGAAACGATGACCTGAGGGTTTTGCGACATGCGGCGCAGCGATTGCCGCACCATCGTTTCGACTTCACCGATCGTGCGGCCCAGGACATGCAGCTTGCCTGCATAAGGAATTGTAATGTAGCCATCGTCATTGACGCGGGTTGGGGGCAGTTTCTGTGCCTGCACCCCAGTGCTCGCAGGACCGGCCGCAGCCTTGGCCTCGGCTGCAGCGACAGCACCGCCGCCGCCGGTAAAGAGGGTGACGCCAGCCTCATAGATGGTGATGTCAAGAACATCGCCTGGGCCGATCAGATCGGTGGGCGGAGGAGGTAAGTCAGCCAATTGGTTGACGGGCGTCTCGGGAGCCGCCGGCAAGTCTGCAGCGGCGTTGATCTCGATGACATGGACCGGCGACTGTGCGTTGGGATCGACCGCAGAAGTGGTAATTTGCTTCCCTGTAGGGCCGCTCGTCGGGAGCGATGCACAACCCGCAAGGCCGGCGAACAGGATGAGAGAAACTGACTTCGTGACCTGCATCGCTGGCAAACTCAAACAATCCTAAGTTTCGACGCAGCGCCTTAGCACTCGATTTTCGGAATGGACAATAGCGTTCCGCACGATTTCCGATGATCTGAGCGCAAATATCCGCTGTTATCGACAGGGGGAATGAGCGGGTGCTCCCGCCACCTTATTACCAGAGGAAATCTCCCTTCGGGCGCCCTTGATCGCACAACTTGCTATCGCAGCGCTCTTGCACGTCGCAGCGTGTTGGCCTAGCGCAAGGCGACATTATTGGCGAAAGTCGGCATGGCGACGCAAAACCGTTACCCCGCTGCATAAATAGCCCTAAATTGAGCGCTGTAAGATATTATGAACGTTGAGCAGTCGTTTCCAATCGAGGTCGCAGCGCCGACCCGTCGATCTGCGTTTTCCTCATGGGTGAGGAAACGTCGCTGGTTCGTGATCGTTGTCATAGTGCCAACGATCCTTGCCGCAATTTATTACAGCCTGATAGCCGCGGACGTCTACACGTCCGAAGCGCGCTTTGTGATCAAGAGCCCTGATCAAAAGCGGCCGCAGCTGTCCTCGCTGGCAAACTTGATCCAAACGACGGGCTTGTCGAGTGGGCAAGAACAGACGAACGAGGTTCTTGAATACGTACGCTCTCGTGACGCCCTCAAGGCCCTGGAGAAAGATACGAGTATTGCGGCCCGTTTTGGGTCGCCTCAAGCAGACCCGATCTCGCGATTTCCGCATCCTTTCTCGGACGGCTCGTTCGAAGACCTCTATCGTTTTTACGGCAAGATGGTCAGTGCCAGCGTCGACGCTGAAACTAGCACTGCAATTCTGACTGTGAAGGCATTTACTCCTGAAGATGCCTATCAAATCAACGCTAAGCTACTCAATCTTAGTGAGGAAATGGTCAATCGACTGAACGCACGGGCGCAAAACCGCGGTATCGCCGAAGCACAGAAGCAAGTCGATGAGGCGGCCGAGCGCGTACGAAAAGTCCGCGTTGCGTTAACCGGTTATCGCAATTCTCAGGAGTTGATTGATCCGGGCAAGCAGGCTGTAGGCGTCATTGAAATCGCTAACGCCATGACGGCGCAGCGTGCAGTGCTGCAAGCGCAACTCGACACCATGCAGCGCCTTACTCCGGACAATCCCTCCATCCCGGCACTGCGTCGTCAGATTGCCGCGATTTCGGCGCAGATTTCTTCGCAGGATGGTCGTGTGGTTGGCTCTGGAGATGGCATCGCGTCCAAACTGGGAGGGTATGAGAGCCTGATTGCTGAACAGGAATTTGCTACGGCAAGCCTCACGGCCGCTAACGCAGGCCTGGTCCAAGCGCGTAATGATGCCCAGCGCCAGCAGTTTTATCTTGAGCGGATCGTTGATCCTAACAAGCCGGACATGCCTCTGCTGCCCCGTAGAATTCTGAGCATCATAATCGTAGCGGCTGCAGCCACCTGCCTCTACTTCATTGGTTGGATGCTCATTGTTGGTATTCTCGAGCACGCACCGGAAGACTGAAACGATGGCTCGATCTAATTGGAGCAGACTGCGTGAGGGGTGGCGGATTCAGGTGCGTGTCATCCACGCGCTGATGATCCGCGAACTCAACACCCGCTTCGGACGCGAGAATATCGGGTTCTTGTGGATTATGGTCGAGCCACTCCTGTTCGCGGGGCTCGTTGCAATTGTCTACCGATTTATGAACGGATCGGAACGGCACGGGGTTGGCATCGTCGCCTTCATCGTCTCAGGGTATATCCCGATCACCCTATTCCGCCACGGCATGTCGCGCAGCGTGAGCATTTTCATTGCGAACAGTAGCTTGATGTACCATCGTCAAGTAAAAATTCTCGACTTCATTTTCGTGCGCTTTCTGATCGAGCTGTTAGGCGGGATGATGGCCTATCTTTTCATCGCCACTGTTCTGATCGCCTGCGATGCATTCCCCATACCCGCAGATCTCGGGTTGCTGATTGGCGGGTGGATGACCTATGCCGTGTTCACGCTGTCTATCTGTCTGATCGTGGCGCCGCTCTCCGAGATGAATGAAGTACTGGAAAAGTTCATTCCGGTCATCACTTACATTATGATTCCGTTCTCAGGCCTGTTTACCATGGCTTCCTGGTTAACTCCCAGCATGCGGAGTTACCTATTGTGGTCGCCTTTTGTGAACGCGATGGAAATGATGCGCGGCGGCATTTGGGGTGATCAAGTGACAGTTTACTACAATATTTGGAACCCGCTGGGTTGCTCGCTCGTGCTCGCTGCGGTCGGACTGGCGCTGTGCCGCCGGGTCCGCAAGACGTTGAACGTCGAATGATCGTCTGCAAGGACATCTGTAAGAGCTATAAGCACGGGAACCACTCCAAGGAGGTTCTTCGCGACGTCAACCTTGTGATCAATCCGGGCGATCGGATCGGGTTGTTAGGGCGCAATGGCGCTGGCAAAAGCACGCTGATAAAGCTGATCGGCGGCGTTGAGATGCCGACTTCAGGTAAGATTACGCGGGGTATGTCACTGTCTTGGCCATTGGGCTTCGCTGGCGGGTTCCAAGGAAGCCTTACTGGATATGATAACGCGCGCTTCATCGCTCGCATTTACGACCGAAATTATGCGGAGCTGCGCGACTTCGTTGAGGATTTCACCGAGCTGGGTCGGCAACTCAAGATGCCAGTTAAGACCTATTCTTCGGGTATGCGCGCGCGACTGGCTTTCGCATTATCTCTGGCGATTGAGTTCGAATGTTATTTGATCGACGAAATTATTCTGGTCGGTGACCAAAACTTCCAGCGCAAGTGCCATTTCGAACTGTTTGAAAAGCGTGCCGACAAGGCGATGATCCTAGCCTCTCACGCGACCGATGCAGTTCGCAATTTTTGTAACCGGGCGATGATCGTTCATAATGGACGTTCCACCGAGTACACGGACGTTGAACTCGCGCTGGAAGATTACTCCGCCCTTTAATGGCGGAGGCATCGCCCCGCTCCAATTTCTGAGATCAAGGATGACCATGGCTTTAGTTGGGGTGTTTGGGGCCAATGGCTTCATCGGGCGGCATCTAACCCGATCGCTGATCGCGCGCGGGCACAAGACGGCTTGCTTCGGTCGGCATTTTCCACTCGACTTCGAGCGGGAATTCGGGGGGAAAGCGCAACTTCATCTAATCGATCTGCACGACGACATTCATACTCACAGCCGGTTGCAGGGTGTCACCCATGTCATCCAACTGATTAATTCTTCGAACGCTGCCATGGGCAATACGAAAATCGTTGCCGACATGCAAAGCAACCTTTTGCCGCATGTCAGCTTTATTAATTCGTGCATTCTGGCGGGGGTGCGATCATTCACCTTCCTGTCATCGGGTGGAACGGTCTATGGAAAACCCCAGTCCGTACCGATTTCGGAGAATCATCCGACATTACCGCTCAATTCCTATGGTCTGACTAAGCTAGTAACCGAACAATATCTGCAAATGCTATGCCGTGGTACGGACATGGGATTCGGTATTTTGAGGGTGGCTAATCCTTATGGGCCAGGACAAACCGGCCTAGGTGGTCAAGGGCTGATCGGCACGATCCTTCAGAAATACAAGTTGGGTGAAGAAATCAGCATCTTTGGCGATGGACTCGCCGAGCGCGACTATCTTTACATTGAGGACGCCGTGGATGCGATTGTGCGGACGGTTGAGCAGGAGCCGATGAACGATGTTTTCAACATCGGCAGCGGCAGAGGGCGGTCGATCCTTGAGGTTGTGTCCGCTGTAGAGAGTGCGCTGGGCGTGGCGCTTCCCCGGAAGCATATTCCAAACCGCAGCACCGACGCGCCAGCGAACATCCTCGATGTGACCAAGGCGAAGCGCGCGCTGGGTTGGGAGACAACCACTGACTTCGAAACGGGCGTTGCCAGAACGGTCGAATGGAATATTCGCAAAGGCCTATCTTGAGCAAAACCGCCGTTAGAAAGTATGTCTCTCTGGCTACAATCAGACAAATCCGACCGGTGTTCGGGTCCTTGTTGGCGGGCTGCGCGCCTGCAAAGATGTGGCGTTGTGGAGAGCAACCTTGTCTGGCGATAAGAGCAGACAGAAGTGGAGGTTTGCCGAAATGGAAGTAGTCTCTTTTGACATCGCAGGTTTGAAGTTGCTGATACCGCGTCGGTTGAGCGATGATCGTGGCTATTTTTCAGAGACTTTCCGTGCGGATGCGTTTTTCAGAAGCTGCGGAGACGACGTTTTCGTGCAAGATAACGAATCTCTGAGTGTGCGTGAGGGCACAATTCGGGGACTACATTTCCAGTCGAAACCGCATGAACAGGGCAAGTTGGTAAGGTGCACAAGAGGAGCCCTATTCGACGTCGTAGTCGATATCCGGCACGGTTCACCGACTTTTGGGCAGTGGACAGGGGAGGTACTGTCGGCCGCCAACGGTCGGCAACTATGGGTGCCCGCCGGCTTCGCTCACGGGTTCTGCACCTTGGAGCCGAATACGGTGATTGCCTATAAAGTCACAGCCTATTACAGCGCCGAATGCGATAAAGGGCTCGCTTGGAACGATCCGGAGATCGGCGTGCCTTGGCCCGACATCGCTGATCACGAGACTCTTTCGGCCAAAGATCGCAAGCAGCCGCTTCTGGCCAATCTTCCCATCTACTTCAGCTGGAGCGAATGACCCCTATGAGTGCAGCAATGCGCGTAATCGTTACTGGCGGTGCCGGTTTCATTGGTTCGGCCCTCGTACGCTATCTGGTGCTCGATAAGGGCTATGATGTCCTGACCGTAGACGCTCTGACTTATGCGGGTTGCGAGGCCTCCTTGCGCGAAGTGGAGGACAAGAGTAACCACCGCTTCCTTAAGGCGGATATCTGTGACCGCGCGGCCATGGATGCGGCAATAGCCGAGTTCCGGCCTGACCGCATTATGCATCTTGCCGCCGAAAGCCATGTCGATCGCTCGATCACCGGTGCGGCGGATTTCATCCAAACCAACATGGTTGGCACCTTCACGCTGTTGGAGGCTGCGCGTTCTTATTGGAGCGGACTGGATGCAGGCGCCAAGGAGGCTTTCCGTTTTCTCCATGTCTCGACCGACGAGGTTTACGGTTCGCTCGGTGACGAAGGGCTGTTCAGCGAAACCACGCCTTATGATCCAAGCTCGCCTTATTCGGCCTCGAAGGCGGCATCAGACCATCTGGCCAAGGCCTGGCAGCGTACTTACGGGCTGCCGGTGGTGGTGTCGAACTGCTCCAACAACTACGGACCTTATCACTTCCCGGAGAAGCTGATCCCGCTGACCATACTCAATGCCCTGGCGGGGCGTCCCCTGCCGGTCTACGGCAAGGGCGAAAACGTGCGCGATTGGCTCTACGTCGATGATCATGCCCGAGCTTTGGATATCATCATCGACAAAGGTGTTCCGGGGGAGACCTACAATGTCGGCGGACGCAACGAACGCCGCAACATCGATGTAGTACGCCGCATTTGCGCGGTGCTCGATGAGTTGGTGCCTTCGGATGCGCCGCGCGAAACCCTGATCGAATACGTAACCGACAGGCCTGGGCACGATGTGCGCTATGCCATCGATGCGACCAAGCTGGAAACCGAGTTGGGTTGGCGTGCCGCCGAGAACTTCGACACCGGGATCGAGAAGACCGTGCGCTGGTATCTTGAGAATGACTGGTGGTGGCAGCCGCTGCGCGACCGCTACGATGGCGAGCGGCTCGGCCTTTCCACGACCAAGGTGCCTGCGTGAAGCCAGAAGGGCTGAAAATCGCCGTTACCGGCAAGTCCGGGCAAGTCGTCACCGCGCTGTTAGAGCGCGGCGCGGTGGTCGGACATGACGTGATTGCGCTGGGGCGGCCCGAACTTGACCTTGCAGACCCTAGAACGGTTCTGCGCGCCCTGCAGGCGGCGGCACCCGATGTTGTGGTTTCGGCCGCGGCCTACACTGCCGTGGACAAGGCAGAGAGCGAAGCTGATCTCGCTCTTGCCATTAACGGTGCGGGCGCGGACGCAGTGGCGACAGCCGCCAAGGTGCTGGGCGTGCCGCTGATCCACATCTCCACCGACTATGTTTTCGATGGCGCACGCGATCGGCCCTATCTCGAGAGTGATCCTACCGGGCCGACCGGTGCTTACGGTGCTTCGAAGCTAGCGGGGGAGCAGGCGGTGCAGAAGGTCTACTCCGAAGGGAGCGCAGTGTTGCGCGTGGCTTGGGTTTATAGCCCGTTCGGCGCTAACTTCGTTAAGACAATGCTGCGCCTTGCAGCTGACCGCGATGAGGTTTCGGTGGTCGCGGACCAGATCGGCAATCCTACCAGCGCGCTTGATATCGCCGATGGTATCTTGATGGTAGCCGCTAATCTCGCCGAAAGCGATGATCCGGCCTTGCGCGGCATATTCCACATGACTGCACACGGCGAGGCAAGCTGGGCTGAATTCGCCGACGCTATCTTTGCAGCTTCTGCTGGGCATGGCGGGCCTTATGCGAGCGTGAAGCCCATCACCACCGCCGACTATCCGACTCCTGCAACTCGACCTGCTAATTCGCGGCTCGATTGCAGCCTGATTGAGACGACCCACGGTGTCACGTTGCCCGACTGGCGCAGCGCTTTGGAAACCGTGGTCTCCCGCCTGCAGGCGGATCCTGACTGACCGACAAGGAAGTACGACAATGAAGGGTATCATTCTCGCCGGTGGTAGCGGCACTCGGCTCTATCCGATGACGCTGGCGACTTCCAAACAGCTAATGTCGGTCTACGACAAGCCAATGATTTACTACCCGCTCAGTACGCTGATGCTAGCGGGGATACGCGAAGTTCTGATCATTTCCACACCGCGCGATACCCCCTCGTTCCAGGAACTGCTGGGAGACGGGTCGCAATGGGGTATGTCCTTCGAATATGCGGTCCAGCCTAGCCCGGATGGGCTGGCGCAGGCTTATATTATCGGTGCGGATTTTGTTGGAAGAGAACCTTCGGCACTGATCCTGGGTGACAACATCTACCATGGGCACGGTTTGCCCGAGTTGCTGGCTAGTGCATCGGCTCGTCCAGACGGTGCAAGCGTATTTGCCTATCATGTGAATGACCCCGAGCGTTACGGGGTGGTCGCCTTCGATGAGACGATGAAGGCTGTATCGATCGAGGAGAAGCCTGAGAAACCCCAGTCCAATTGGGCGGTGACCGGGCTATATTTCTACGACGGAAAGGTCGTGGACATTGCAGCAGACCTCAAGCCATCCGCACGCGGTGAGTTGGAGATCACCGACGTCAACCGGGCCTATCTGGAAGCTGGTGAATTGTCGGTCGAAATAATGGGCCGTGGCTATGCTTGGCTCGACACTGGAACTCCCGATAGCCTTCTCGATGCTGCAGAATACGTGCGAATCCTGGAGAAGCGGCAAGGTTTCAAGATCGCCAGCCCCGAGGAAATCGCTTTCCGTCAAGGGTTTCTCGATAGGAATGGATTAGAGCAGGCTATCGAAAAGCTAGGAAAGTCCGATTATGGGCGTTATCTTCGCGGAGTTCTGTCTCACGGTTGAAGGATCGAGGTCCAAGGTTAAAGGGCCCAGTTCACGATCAAAAGGGCAGATTGTCGATGGGGCGGAAGGGTGCAACTGGGCCGATTCATATTGAAGGGGGATCTCATGCTTGCATTTTCACATTTCCGGCGCCGAAGGCGTACTCAGCCGGAAAGCCATTCGATCGTCGACTACAAAAAGGTTGTTCAGCGCAAGCTGCGGCAAATGCCGAATGAACGATCGCTTGCACTCGCGCAGGTTATCGGCGCGGAGACGATGGAGAACTTCGTATCGCAGGGCGATGGCCACGTTGCGGTGCTACGCCATCATGGGCTTACCGACGGGATGACAGTTTACGACCTCGGGTGCGGCTGTGGGCGAACTGCGCAGGCACTACGCCGGTCCGGATGGCAGGGGAACTATATCGGAGCGGATGTAGTCCCAGAGCTGCTTGAAGAACTGGCGCTACAATGCCCCAATTATACGACCGTCCTCAACACTAACGCCACTATCATAGCGCCTGATGCCTCTCTTGACATTGTGTTCCATTGGTCGGTGTTCACGCATCTTTATCCAATAGAGTCGTACCTCTATACCGCCGAAGCCTTCCGAGCGTTGAAACCAGGCGGAAAAATGGTATTTTCCTTCCTTGAAATGGAGGATCAGGCGCACAATCGGGTATGGGAAAACAACCTCAAGCGTCGAATTTGTAATGAACCCGCCGAACAACTTGATGCGTTTCTTCATCGTGATTGGATCCGACGATTTGCATCCGACGCTGGGTTTACCGAGCCACGCTTTACCGATGGATCAGATGGCACAAACCACCCCCCATTCTGGCAAGCTCTCGCGGTAATGGCTAAACCTGACTGAGATTTCGGCGTTATGAGCGTAAGTTATAACTGCTCTCTTCATCAGCTACCAGAAAGGGCCAAATCAAACGGCGTAACCCTACGAAGCTAAGTAAGCGGTGTCCCGGCGTGACGTGACCCCCTGGTTTCCACCAGCGCGGATTAGAGCCGGGCAGCTTTGTTGCGCATGAGCGCGGGTTAAGCAATGGCCTGCGAAGCGGAGCCCGTAGGGCGTAGCGAAGGAGGCCATTGCTTA
>NZ_JBJDRF010000071.1:0-21813 GCF_044987305.1 Novosphingobium sp. ZW T3_23 | reverse complement strand
AGCTCTTCCAGTTGTACCGCGAAAGTCTGGGTGTCGGCCTCGTCGCCGGGACGCAGGGTGGGCGGTGCGCTGTCGAACGCATCAGGGCCCGGGTAGCACCGCGCGGCAGCTTCCCCGCTCAGGATGCAGGCGACGTGGGTGCCCTGGGCCAGCCGAAGCATCCGCAGCGCGGACGCGCGGCGTCCCGCGTTCGCCGGGCTCGCGGGAGCCGCTTCTCCCGGAAGCGCATCGCTGGAGGGCACGTGCACGACCCTCGCCTGCGGCGACAGAGCCTTGACGGCCTCGGCCAAAGCCTCGGCCTGCTGCTCGTCGTCCGCGAGGAATGCGATGGACTGGTCGGCAAGGGTCTTTGTGATGCGGACCGCGGTGAAGGCCAGGTTCATGCGGCACCCGGACCGCTAACCTGCCAATGGTTCGCTGCCGGAACCGTTGTCCGTTCACCGGGCTCGCCCCGCCAGGTCATGTTGGTCAGAACGTATTCCTCTCCGTTGGAAGCAAACTACCTGCGCGCTGCGGCGGCCATCGTCAGGTCACAACGCACGGAGAGGGCGAAAGGAAAGGCGGCCTGCCAGCTATATTTGATTGATCTATGTTGATGGCCGCACTGCTACGCCGCCGGACATCGTATTGCAGGTTAGACCAGGCCGTGAAGAGCAGGTGCCCTCGCGTGGCAGCGGATCGACGGTAGGTTGGCCGAACTTTGCCCCGATTGCTGCGGGACGGTTCGTTGCCGGCCGGATTTGTAGCCGGATCGGAAAAGCGGATATTCCTCAGGCACTCTGAAACTCTGCTCAATCTTCGCTTGTTAGCAATGGCAACAGGAGGATGTGTTGGCTGATCAAAAGACAGATGACCGACGAGGATTGCAGGCGACGAAGCCGACGGCAATCCCGGCGCCGGGCTGGAAGCAGGTTCTGGTCCGCGCTTGGCGTGAGGCAAGCCAGGACAACCTCGGGCTCATCGCTTCAGGCGTTGCTTTCTGCGCGGTTCTGGCGCTCGTGCCTGCACTGGGCGCCATCGTGATGACCTATGGCCTGGTTGCCACGCCCGAGACAGTAGCTTCCAACGTGGCCTCGCTGACCGCGATGATGCCGGACGACGCAGCCCGCCTCATCGGGGAGCAGCTCTCCAATGTCGTTCATACCTCGGACGGCAAGAAGGGGATCGGCCTGTTTATCGCGCTTGCAATTGCGCTCTACGGGGTGATGAAGGGAGCATCGGCTCTCATTGTCGCTCTCAACATCGCTTACGACGAGGAGGAAGGCCGCGGCTTCTTTCGCCTCAACTTCCTTGCGTTCAGGATCGCGGCTGGCAGCGTCACTGTGGCGATAATCGCCATGGTCGGCATCGCCGGGTTGCCGGCGTTGACCCGAACGTCGAATCCGGCACAAGGGTTCGTCGCTGTTTTGGTCACCATCTTATCGTACACGCTGATCGGTCTGGTCGGCGCGGCGCTTGCTGCCACGATCTACCGCTACGGGCCGGACCGTGCTCACGCCAAATGGCGGTGGCTTACGCCGGGATCGATATTCGCTTCGGTATCATGGATGGTCATGACTTTTGGCTTCGGGCTCTACGTCGCGAATTTCGGCAATTACGACGCCACTTACGGCTCGCTCGGAGCGGCAATGGTATTGCTTACCTGGCTATACCTTTCAGCTTATGTTCTGCTGCTTGGCGCCGAGATTAACTGCGAACTTGAACGACAGACTTCGCGAGACACGACCACTGGCGCCGAGGTGCCGCTTGGGCGACGGGGTGCTTACGCCGCCGATACGGTCGCAAGTGCGCCGTAAGGCATGACACCTTATCGACAGCGTGCGTCAATCCTCCGCCGGTGGAACGAAGCTTACTTGAGCAAGCCGCCAGGAACGGTCCTTTTCCTTCGGCCAATAGTGACGCGGATGCCTGCGCTCGGCGGGAGGGTGCACACCATGAACTTCTGCCCGGATCAAGCGTCCGGTCTCGCGAAGGCGAATGGTGGCGGACGGAAACTCCTCGCGCAGCCGCTCCTCCAGCCTCCTCGCGTCTTCGGAGAGATCGGGGCTCGAAAGCGCGCGAGGGGATCCGTCCACCAATTCGGCGGTCGATGAGCGCAATGCCTTCACGCCGTCGTTGATCACATCGAGCGAGATGATGGCAGCGGCCAGAGAATCCGCTCACCACCATCCCAGACCAAGTCCAATTACACCTGCCAATCCTGCCGCCCCGGTCAGCCAATTGGCCTTGTTCATAAGCGCATCGGTATGGAGCAGCTTGTCGTTAAGCTTTTCTGCCAAGGGCAGTTCCTTGCGACCGATCAGCATAGGAGGAACGAGAGAATAGACCTGTGCGGCGATCATCAGCCATCCCAGCCAGAATTCCTGGCCGAGTAGAACAATAGAGCCGACTGTTGCGTGCTCAGTTGCAATCAGGGCGATCACTGCGTTGTAGAGCAGGAGCAGTCCCACGGAGGTGAGCGCTACCGAGGCAACGAAAAAGCCCAGACCGTTCACCCGCTCGAAACCGAATGGGAATTTACGCGAACGTTTGCCCTTCAATTCCATGTGCGCCGCGATCAGAAACATAACGGGCGGCACGACGCCCAGGGTATCTTCTACCCAGGCGGTCTTCATGGTCTGGCTCTGGCCCAAAACCAGGCCCATCACGACGATGATGGTCGCTGTCCAGAACAGGTTCCAGTATTCCAGCCTGATCGCGGCCCACATGGTATCGCGCAGTTCGTCCGGTAAACTGTTGCTCATTGTGCGCTCGCTTCAATCGACACGCCGCGCGACGCGTTTTCGACGAGCATTATCCAACGATTCTCGCCGTTGCGCATTACGGCCCTCAATTCGATCGGGTTTTTCTTCGAATGTTCGGTCGTGAGCGGTGGACCGAAGGCGACATCCGTTTCCCAGGGGCTATCTTTTGCAAAGGAACCGATGACAAGATCGATCTTCCCGTCAGAGAGGCTTGTCAAAAGAGTCTCCGCAGGGCCTTGGGATATATGCGCACGCGCGTTGGTCCGTTGCTGGATGACGCCGAGCAGGCGCCGCATTTCTGGATGATCCTGAGTGCCGGCAACTATCCCGACTGCGAAAGTGTGGGATTTCTCAATTCGTGCAAGCGTGCCTTCAGAGTCTTGGGGCAACCCTTGGCACGCGGATAGTAGAAAAGATATGGCGAGGATGACCCATCGCATTTTGAGTGCCACGTCCGTTGATCCATTCAGGGGAAACGGACCAACGATTGCGTTGTTTCTTCGCCGCCGCGCGCGTGTCGGAAACGGAACCAATCACGTCGTGCACCTTTGATACCTGACAAGGAGACGAGACATGATTGGTAAGATTTTTGGAGCGATTGTAGGGAATAAGGCTGCCAAGCATGTGAAGGGCGTTAGTGGGACAAGCGGTACCCTGCTGGGCATGGCTGCGCCTGTGGTGGTGCGGCGTCTCGGTCCCCTTGGAGTGATCGCCGCCGCAGCCGGAGCTTATGCCTACAAGAAATACAGCGACCGGCGCGAAGTCGAGAAGGCGAGGGGCGGCCGTTCTTCCGGTTTTGCCGAGCCTACGCGTACACAGGCCTGACACTCACGATCGAAGATGACGCCGGAGCATGGCCGAATGGCTGGCACCGGCGTCACATGCTTTTTAGCGTCAAGCCGGTGGCCGATGGCCCGTCTCGGCCGGCACGGCGAAAGGAACGTGCGACAGGCGGGCCCTCTCTATTTGCGCTGCATCGGGCTCGTGCAGAACGGTGATCCCGCTTTCACTCCAGGCGATCAGGCCGGCCCGCTCGAAGGCGGCCAGCCAGCCGGGCATCGGCCATTGCTCCCACTTTTCGTGGAATATGCCGGCGTTGCGCAGGATGTCGCGGAAATGCTGGAACGGTGGGTCGAAGGTGTCATGGAACTGATGGAACACTCCAGGACCGCCCATGAACAGCAACGGTAGTTGCGCCTCCTTTGCTCGGAAGCCGAAATCGGTATCTTCGGCGCCGTAGCCGGTGAAGGCTTCGTCAAAACCGCCGAGCTTGAAAAATGTATCGCGACGAATGGCGAATACCAGCGACCAGAACAGTCCGGGATTATCTTCCTCGCGCAGTCCGGTAGCGGGAAAGTCGCGAACGGGATGGCCGGAGGAGCGCGAGAAAAGATCGGCTTCCTCCCAATCGCCCCGCGCATCCTCGGGGCCGAGGTAACGGACTGGCGCACAGATGAGCGCATCGCGGCCCACGCATGCCCTGCCGATCGCGGGGATCAGACCGCGCATGGGAATGCAATCGACATCCAGAAACAGCAGGAGTTCTCCGCGGGCAGCACGTGCGGCGGCGTTCCGTGCTGCGGCGAGGGGAAGACCTGAGGTTTCGAGCCGCACGATTCTTGTGGGAAATGGCGTTTCCATTGCCGCTACCGGAGGATCGCTCGCCATGTCGACAATTATCAGCTCCATCGGAGCGACCTCGCTGCGGCGAAGGCCCTCGATCGTTTGAGCGAGATGCCCGGGGCGGTTCCCCACGAGAGTGAGAACGCTGATATTCATGGCTGCCGTCGCCATAGATCGAGGCGATATTTCGCCATGCGTTCGGCCCTTGTCACTTCGAAGCGATCTCCCAGCAATGCCCTCAGCTTGAGCACGGCTTCATCGCCGCTCTGGGGATAGTCGGTTTCCCCGGTCCAGTGGACCAGCAGGAGATCGCCTCCGGAAACGAGATGCGAGAGCAGCCAATCTGCGGCCGCGCCCAGGTCCTGATCGGACCAGTAGTAGGCGACTTCGGAAAGCACCACGAGATCAAATGAATTTGCGGGCGCCAGGCCGGGGAAGGCCATGTTGGCGAAAGAAACATGATCGCTCGCTTCGCAGCGCTTGCGCGCGGCCCGTAGCGCGGTTCCGCTGACGTCTACTGCCAGCAGGCTGCGGCAACTCGGTGCGAGCAGACCGGTGAGAACGCCTTTTGCACATCCGACTTCGAAGCCGCTGTCGTACCGGCGGTTTTCCAGAGCGCGGATGCTGTGGGCGTACTTCGCTTGCTCATAAGCGCTCGTTTCCAGATCCCATGGATCATCGGCGGACTGGAACATTCTCTCGAAATATTCCGGCGGGAGGCTTGCGGACGGGCGCGTCATCGGGATTTCTCAAGATACAGGATGTCGGTGGCCGGCATGCGGTGACGGTCGGCGGGCAGACGGAAGCCCGGCCCTCGGGCGGCCGTAAGTTGACTGCGATGAGCCTGCAATGCCCGCCGCCGTTGCCCCACGGGCATTGGCAGCGTTTCCACGGAGCGATAGCCGCGTCCAAACCGCGTCTGTGCCCAGACATGGTATTCTGCGACCAGCAAACGGCGCCTCGCTACCCTGCGCGCGGCATAGGCGATCCGGGCGGCGGCGCTATGGTCGCAATGAGGCTCGTGCAGGGCGGTCACGGCAATGACATCGACCCGCAGCCGCCGGCACAGGGCCCCCAGCCAGAGCGCAGTTCGCATGAAAGCCAATGTTTCCGGGGTGGCGGGAGCTGCGTCCTTCCAGCCGAGGTGAACAGGCGCCCGATCGCGGCTGCCGGTAAGGCGGAACAAAGCGGTTGCGGCTTCACGGCGGCGCAGCGCGACAAGTCCCGTGGAGACCGGGTGCGAACCCGATCCGTCGGTGAGATAGACGATCCCCGCGAAATGGCCGGTTCGGGCGGTCTGGCGGATGAGCGCGCCAGCGCCCAGTGTCTCGTCGTCGGGATGAGGCGCCAGGACCAGCCATCGCTTGTCGCGCCACGGTCTTTGGGCAAGCGAGAAGTTCACCACAGCGCATCTCCATCGCCCCAGACGTCGCGATCGAGCCAGGCCCGCGCCGCTTCGTCGCGCGCGTGGTCCGGACCCGCCTGGCGCAGGTAAAGAGCGAGGTCGCGGCTGATCTTGTCGATGCGCTCACCATCCATGGCGCTGCGGGTGCCGACGATGCGAGCGCAAAGTTCAAGGACGTCGAATGCCGCGCGCTCGACGACGCCGCGTGCCATACGGACGAATGCGGGAGCGTCCATGTTCCCACTTTCGTCGCCGTTCTCGTCACACCGTGCTGCGCGCCGGGCGCTTTCGCGAACCCAGAGATAGGCCGTGCGGGCGGCGGCAACGCAGTCTGCGAACCTGGCGCGTTGCATCGGGTCTTCGCGCGCCCCGTTCGACATGGCCGATCGGGTTTCCGCCAGCAGAGCTTCGATCCCGCCCAGTTGGACGGCGATGAAGCGCCAGGCACCGGCCGTGAAACGGGGATCGCGATCGTAGTCACCGGGCAGGCCGAGCAGATCGCTCTCTCCGACGCGAAGACCGGTAAGGTCGTAATGGCCGCTGGTGGTGGCGCGCATGCCGCGGACCCGCCACGGCGACAGGTCCGTGCGCGCCTCGTCGTTGGCCGGTACGATGACCAGTCGCCGCTCTCCAGCGGGCGGCTGGGCGGTAATCAGCGCAGAGGCAAGCCCACCGGCACCGCTGGCGAACGACTTGCGGCCCTCGAGAACGCATCCACCCTGTTCATCGATCGAGATCGTCACGCCGGGCGCCGGCTCGGTAGCCCATACGCCGTAAAATGCCCCGTGCTCGAGATCGCGCTTGAGCCGGCTGATCTGCGCGGGGGAACCGTACCATTCGAAGAGGGCGAGGGCATTCACATGACCTTCGTAGAGACGCCCAAGGCTCAGGTCCGCGCGGCCAAGGATGCGAAGGACGTCCATCAACGCGCGGTAGCGGGAAAATGTATCGAGAAAGCTGGTGCCTCCCGCAGCGACGGGGGCAAATTCGCGGTGCAGTCCGGCCGAGGCGAGACAGCGCATGCTTTCGGCGGGAAAGACCGGCGCGGCATCGTATCGTGCGCCAAGATCAGCAAGCCGGGTGGCGATCGCCGCGGCTCTGCCGGCCGGCCCCTGTAATGTGGAGGCACCCCAGTGCGGCTGCGTCATCCCGCATGCTCCAGTTCGGACGGCAGGCTCTCGGCCATTCGTGCGAGCCATTCTCCTGCCCTGATCGCGCCATCCGGGTGGTGGAGCGCGTTTTGGGCGTGCGACGGGAGGTGCTGGACCTCTTCTAGCAGACCAGGCCAGGACGTTGCCTCAGGCCATTCGGGCAGGGTAAGCGCGGCCTTCGTTGCCTCCAGGCCAGCGGCAGTCGCTCGCTGCTCACCGAAAGGTCGATGCTCGGGAATGCAGATGAAAGGGCGGCTCGCTGCCAGGACAGCCGCGACGAGACCGTCGCCTGCCGCTCCGACGACGATCTCGGCTCTAGCGATCTCGCGTTCGGGTTCGCTGCTCCATCCGGCGAGAGACAGGTTGGGCGGCAAGCATTCGGGGGCGACGACAGGGCCGATTGCGCGCCATTGCCACTGCGGGCAAGCGCGGGCGGCTTGCGCTAACCGTTCACCGTCGAAGGGTGCGCCGCCGCGCCCGAATACCACCAGGATGCGGCCCGCTTGGGAAGGCTCCGCGACAGGCTGGTTGGTTATGCCGGGCAGATAGCGGGTCTTTTTACGTACCCATTCAGGTGTCCCCGCATTTTCCAGCGCAGGGTGGAAGGGCGCCAGCAGGGCCGCGGCGCCGCGAAACGCCTCGAGGTGAGCCGGGTCGTCGCGCTCGCCGTTGAGACGCACGACGATCGTCGGCACCGAGGCAAGCCGCGCGAGCATCGCCATTTCCACCGAAACGTCGACGACCATCAGCGACGGTCGCTCCTCGGCGATCCAACCGGTGATACGGGCTACGCGGGCACGGATTCCGGCGTGATCGAGAGGCGCGTAGTGAAGCCCAGCAGGGCGATTGGCCGCATCGTCCCGCCCATCGAAGCGAGAGGGTGCGAGCCGGTCGTCCGGGAGGTCGATGCCCGCCTCACCGAGGCCTGTTCCCAGCAGCACGACACGGCGGGAACAGGCTGACGCGATCGCTTCGGCGCGGGTGCGATGCCCGAAGCCGTGGTGGTGGACATAGTAGCCGATCGGACGAGATTTCACGAAGCGCTCTCCAGCACCATGTCGTGCGGCATTGGGGGAAGGTGAGGCTCCGCCAGGGCCAGCATCGCCTCGCCGCCTGGCCTTGTCCGCAGCTTCCGCCGCCATATCGCTCTTTCGCGCCAATGCGAGAACGCCGGAGCGCGTGCGGGTTCGTCCCGCGATGCGAGGTCGAACAGGTGCTGGATAGACGCTGCCATGCCCGCACTTGCCCGGCCCTCGCGGCGGGGCGAGACGAAAGTGAAGACATCGGCGGGATGGGCAAGCCGCCCGCCATGCGCCAAGGCCGCCGTCACCAGGGCCTGGTCCTCGCCAGATGCCTGCAAGGGAACGCCCCCGCAGCGCGTGTAGAGCTCCGCCTTGATCGCCAGTGACGCGCCGGTATGGTCGCCGTGGCGGGGCGGGCGGTCCCAAGGCAGCGGGTCGATATCATCCTCGATGGCGCGAACTGTCTGCCAGTACCGGTCCCAGCTCCTGCGCAGGCGATCGACGATGGGCGGCAGCGGCTCTTCGGGGTCGATCTCAATACGGCCGCCGACAATGTCGGCGCCGCGATCGACGGCGCGGGCGATTGCGGCGAGCCAATCGGGCGGCGGGCGGGTATCGGCATCGGTGCTGACCAGCAGGCCGCGGCCGGGCCGAGGCAGGCGGGCGAGACCATTTTCCATTGCCAACCTGCGGGCCGATCCGGCGTGGGCCAGGTGAGGTGGGAAATCCACGCGTTCGACATCTATTTCGAGCCGGCCGGCATGATGCTGGCGGGCTTGCTCGATGACCGCCACGCTTTGGTCAGTGGAATTGTTCACCGCGATGGAAACGGACACGGCTGGCTTCCAGCTCTGCGCGGCCAGCGCATCGAGCAGAACCGGCAACCGATCCGCCTCATTGCGCGCGGGCACGCAGACGCAAAGGTCCAGTTGGCCCTCAGGCATGCAGATCGACCGCAGCAGGGACGGCGATCCGTACGGGCGCCGCCGAGGGCGAGGGGACGTTCCGGGGGCGTCCGATCTCGATCCGGCGCCTGTAGAGCGCTTCGTAGCCGCCGACCATTCTGTGCGCGTCGCAGATGTGTTCCGCCCGTCGCCGACAATCGCGGCGATCGAGCATGATGGCGGCAAGTCCGGCGGCGGCGAGCGAGGCGACATCGTCGGGTTCGGCCAGCACACCGCAGCGGTCGTCGAGAATCTCCGGTATCGCACCGCGTGCGAAAGCCGCGACCGGAACGCCGCAGGCCAGTGCTTCGGCGACGACCAGGCCGTATGGCTCGTCCCACATCGGCGTGCAAAGGAAGGCCCGCGCACCGCCTACCAGGCGGGCCAGATCGCTGTGGGGAAGGTGGCCGACATGAACGGCATCGGCACCCAATTGCGGCGCGATCCGCTCGCGGAAATAGTCCTCGTCGAGGATGGGTCCGGCAATCCGCAGCGGCATTCCCATGCGGCGAGCCGCTTCGATGGCGAAGTGCAGGCCCTTCTCCGGCACGATGCGTCCATACCACACGAGGTAATCCGGCGCGTCAGGTGCCGGACGGAAGGCAAAGTTATCAAGGTCGATGCCATTGAGAATGATCTCGTCGACCTTGGCAACATGCCCCCACAATGCCGCTACCGACTTCGACACGCCGACGAATGCATGGTTGCGTGCAGAACACAGGCGTACGCCGCTTTCGAGCCAGCAGAACGGCGGCGTATGAAGCGTCGTGACCATCGGCATCGGCAGCGTATCCGCCAGCATGACCGGGAGATAATGAAGCGAATTGTTGTGAATGACATCGAAGTCGCGATGCCTCAGATCGTTCATCAGGCTGAGATAGGCATGGTGCTCCTTGAAGAATGCGACGTCGGATGCCTCGGCTGTGCCGATGTCGCAAAGCGCTGTCTCCGTGCAGATCGGCTCCAGGCCCAGACGAGCTTCCGACCGGGACGAGGCGAACACCGTCACCGCGTGGCCACGCTCGCGCAAGGCGCGGGCCAGCAGATGGGTGTGCATCTCCAGCCCTCCGGCGAAAGGCTCGGCGATTGGATGACGCAGATGCGCGATGATGCCGATCCTGAGCGTGCGGTCCTGCGGGACACGAGCGATTGTCTCGCCTGCCATGCCATAAGGCGGGATCGCTGCCGTCAGGTCAGTCTGCGGCCCATGCATTCAGCTCGACCTCCAGTTCGCGGGGCTGGAGGATCGAGAAATCGCTCCTCGCAGCCGGTTCTGTTTCGTGATCGCTTGCGGATCAGGATGTAAAATTCGGTCACCAACGGAAAAGCGGCGGCGCAACCTCAGACGGTTATTCAAGACGTGCCGATGATTGCTCCGAGGGAACACGCGGTACAAAGCGAGGTTGCGCGGAAATCAGCCAGATTAACTTGCATCATATCGATTGTTGATCGCGACTGCTCAGCCAGTTCGGGGAGGGGCCGGATCAAGGTCTTGAGACTATTGGCTGGATGGGTTCGATCGGGCGAACGATGGAATTTCGATCGCTGTAGACGGCCGTGTCTCGGCCTCCATCGCTTCCTGCATGATCGCGGTGGCCCACGCAGTTCGACGATCGTCTTCACCTGCAATGCAGTCGCGGGGAACCCAGAGGCGATATTGACGCATGTGGGCATCGGCTGCGGTGAACAACACGCAGATATCGGCTGCCATGCCCGTCAGCACGAGAGCTGTGACGCCGAGTTCAGGCAGCAAGACCTGGAGGTTTGTGGCGTAGAACCCGGAGATACGCGGTTTGATGACGAAATAGTCGTCTGGCGTCGGCTGCAGCGCGAGTGCGATAGCGGCGCCGGGCGCTCCATCGCGGGTGACATGGGCAACGATGGCCGCCTGATCGGCATGCCACTGCCCATAATTGTCGTTCACGTAGATGACGGGGAGACCAAGCCCTGCCGCGGCCTTCTTCAGCGCGAGAATACGCGGTGTTATCTTTTTCGCTGCCGGCAGGAGCGCTTCGCCGCCCTTGAAAGACAGGTCATTCAGCATGTCGATGATGACCAGCGCCGTTCCACTACCTGCATGACTAGTCTCCGGCGTGACGTTCGCTGCGGCAGGTTCGGCGCCGATCGTCACGCTCCAGCCACGCCTGCGTCCATATCCTGACAGGGGTTGAGGCAGGGAGACCGTTATTCGGCCTTCTTTGTCGTCCGTTGCGCCCCGTCATGCTCCTTCAAGCCCGTCTGCTGTTCCTGCTCGAGTTCTTCGGCGTGCCAGAGACTGCGTCCCGCGAAGACCAGGACAATGACGGCGAGCAGGATCGCCACCACCATTATTCCGGCGCGCCCGAGGCGACGCGAACTGGGCTTGTCCCCTTCCGGCATCATTGTCCCGTGTTCCGGGCGCGCTGGTCTTCGGGGTAGTCTTCCGGCTTGACGGTTCCCATCGACGGACGATCCTCGATTTTCTCCGGCTTCTGCGGTCCTTCCGTCTGGCGGTGCGGGTCGATTGCATCGGGACGGGCGTCTCCTAGCGCGCCGCGCCGGGCTCCGGTAGCATCTGTGTCGGACATGATACTCTCCATCAGGTGGTGCTAAGAAAGCGCGCCGCGAGCCGGCTCGTTCCCGAGTTGCGCTTCTCAACCAATTTCGATCCTCACCGGCACGCCCTTAGCAGCGGGAGTCTTCGAAAGACGGTCGTGGTGACCAAGTGGGATCAGCGGGTTCAGTTCGGGGAAGTAGCCGGCAAGGCAACCGCGCGGCAGGTCGAAAGGCGTGACGGCAAGGCCCCGGACGTCACGCCGCCGCTGCGTGTCGCAATCTGTGACGAGGGTGACTGTCGATGCTTCTTCGAGCCCGGCCTCTCGCATGTCTTCGGGATTCATCAGGATGATCATGCGACTCCCTTCGAGGCCCCTCAGCCGATCGGAATGGCCATAGACAGTCGTGTTGAACTGATCGTTTGATCGCAGGGTTATGAGGGTATAGCGGCCGCTCTGCTCGTCGAGACCGTTTGCATTGAGGACGTCGGGTACGGTGAACTCCGCCTTGCCGCTTTCCGTCTTCCAGATTCGGTCGTGGGCGGGATTGCCGCGATAGAATCCTCCCGGCTCATTCATCCGCGCTTCCATGTCGCGGAATTGGTCGGGATAGGTCCGCTCGATCAGGGCGCGGACTTTTGCGTAATCCCCGGTCCACTCGTCCCAGCGCCATGCCGGATGGGATCGCAGGGTTGCCTTGGCTATGCCGCTGACGATGGCCAGTTCGGATTTGAGATGCGGACCGGCGGGCGTGCGCCGGCCGATCGAGCCATAGATATGGCTGAAGCTGTCTTCGATCGTCACGGTCTGGGGGCCGCTATCCTGGAGGTCTTCCTCGGCGCGGACCAGGCAGGGCAGGATCCACGACTGCTTGCCCGGCAGGAGATGGGTGCGGTTGAGCCGGGTCGCGACATGAACCGTCAGTTCGAGGTCGCGCCAGGCCGGATGGACCAGGGACTGGTCCGGCACGGCACGGGCCAGATTGCCGCCGAGCCCGATAAATCCCTTTGCGTCGCCTTTCAGCAGGGCATCGAGGAATTCGACGGTCGTGTGGCCCTTTTCCCTGGGAGGGTCGAAGCCGAATATTTCCTTCAGCTTTTCCATCGGCACCAGTTCCGGCTTTTCCGAAATGCCCACGGTCCGCTGGCCCTGTACGTTCGAATGCCCCCGGATCGGTTGGCATCCGGCCCCCTGGCGGCCGATGTTGCCGCGCAGCAGCAGGAGATTGACCAGCATGCCGATCGCCTGCGAGCCGTGCACCTGCTGGGTAAGGCCCATGCCGTAGATACCGATGACGTTCTTGGCCGCGACGTAGACATCGCCGGCCTGCTCCAGCTCGCCTTGCGAAACACCCGAATGCCGTTCGATATCGCTCCATGAAGTCTGCAGAACTTTCGCGCGGAATTCCTCAAGCCCATGGCAGTGACCGGCAAGGAAAGCGGTGTCGAGGACGTTCCCTTGTTCAGCATCGCGTTCAAGAACCCGCTTGCAAACGCCCATCAGGGCGGCGATGTCACCGCCCGGCCGGACCTGCACATATTGGTGCGCAATTTTCGTGGAAGCGCCGACCGTCATCTGCCAGGGATTTTGAGGATCGACGAACTCGACAAGGCCGCGCTCGCGCAGGGGATTGAAGGCGATGATCTTGCAGCCTCGCTCCACCGCCTCCTTCAGCGGATGGAGAATGCGCGGACTGTTCGTGCCCGGGTTCTGGCCAAGATAGAAGATCGCATCGCAATGCTTGAGATCGTCGAACGTGCAGGTTCCGACCGGCGAGCCAATAACCTTCTTCAGCCCGACCGAGGTCGTCTCGTGGCACATGTTCGAACTGTCAGGCAGGTTGTTGTGCCCATACATCCGCGCGAAAAGGCCGTAGAGATAGGACGGCTCGAGCGCCGCCTTGCCCGACGCGTAAAAGGTGACGGCCTTCGGTTCGAGGTGCTTGAGGCTATCGCCGATCGCCTCGAAGGCCTCGTCCCAACCGGCCCGCACATAGCGGTCGCTCGCGGCGTCGTACCGCAGCGGTTCGGTAAGACGACCGGCCTTTTCCAGGTCGTGATCCTCCCAGTCGAGCAGTTGCGAAACCGAATGCTCCGCGAAGAACTCGGGTGTGCAGCGCTCCGATGTCAGGTCCCATATCGTCGCCTTGGCGCCGTTCTCACAGAATTCCGCGACATGCGGGTTCGGAGGCTTGGCCCAGGCGCAGGATGAGCACATATATCCGCCCGGTTTGTTCTGATCGGTCAAGGTCTGAAGCACGGCAGGCTTCGCCTTGCTGGTCTTCTCGACACGGGCGATGCCATCCAGCGAGCCCCAGCCACCGGTGGCGTTATCATAACGGCGCGGTTTTGCGAGATCATCCATTTACCGCCCCCTGGGCGAGCGGCTCGTGAAGCGGACAGCCGTTCGCCGCGGCCCTGAAGTCGGACGAGTGACGATAAGTGTCCCGCCGCGCGCGGTTGATTCCACCGAGCGGCCGGTGTGCGGCCAGCCCCGTCCACACGGAAAAGCGCATGCCTTCATCCACGGCACGCACTTGCGCTTCGCTCCAGCTATCCTGCGGCGGCAAAAGCAAGGTGGCGACCTGCACGAAGGGTGCTTCGTCCTCTTTCCATTCCACCGAGGCGTCTTCGATCGGCTGGCTCTGCGCATCCCGGCGCAATTGCACTTCGAAGGCCCATTCGCCGTGGATATGCGCCATTTCCCGTCGCACCGTTTCACGGATGGCGTCCTTCCCTAAGGAAGTGTCTACCTTGTTGCCGGTAAGATCGGTAAGTCCGCGTGAGAGGGGGCGCAAACGGAATTTGGCGATATAACTGCCGTAGCGAAACGGGGTCACGCTGAAATAGGTTTCTCCGAGCGGATCGACCTGAGGCGCACCGCCGAGGCCGGCGAGCTTCGTACTTTCCAGGCCTACCGCGCCAAGAGCGCCGTTGATGGCCTGAAAGACCTTGGAGGCTGCGACCTTCGCGCCTTCCGCGCGGTCGGTGGTCTTGGCGAGGATCTTGAGATTACCAGCGAACTTCTTGACATCGGGTGCGGTGAATACCGGACCGTTGATCATCACGAAGTCCTGGGTGCGACCTTCGGCACCGGGCAGGCGCTCGCCCTCGACATTCAGAACCTTCATCGCAAGCCCTCTGGGAAGAGCGACCGCATCGTCGAGGATGTCGCCGGGATTCGTCGAGAGCCGAATATGGACGGGATAGCTCCCCGGCACGGCAAACAGGCCCTGCGCCAGTTCGGGCGGAATGTCCGCGGCGACTTTCAATGTGCCTGAAAGAAGGCCGTGAGACTTGGCGTGAACGGCCCGCACGGCTTTTCCGTAGTCCTGGTGCGTCGTCCGGAGGATTTCATCGAACGCGGCATTGAGCTGTCCGACCAGCGCGGTTTCGTCGTCGCTGATTTCCTCGATTTCTGGGGAGTAGGGGAGTGGCGGTGAAAGGGGCATGCGTTCACTCCTGATAACGCCACGATGTCAGCTACGGGCGCTGCGGAACTTTGGTATGCATGCTTAAGAGCTTTATGCGGGCCCGGGTTCCGCCGTATCGCGATGCTGCACGCATGGGCAGGCGGCCGTGGAACTCAGACCATATGATGAACTCGCAGCCGAGGCTTGCAAACGAAGACGTCAGCGAAACGCTAAGCCGCAGACGTTTTTCCATTCGCCATCATCGCAGCCGACTTCTGGTGGAAAAGCATGTGCCGCCGCCGAATAACCCGCAATGCCGGCCCATCTGAACATCGGCGATCTTTGGTTCCGTGGCTCTATCGTTGGTTCTCGAAGCGATAACAGACTATAAAAACTATTGCTTTTTGTTGCTGCTGGGCACCTTTTGCGCGTTGCGGACTTGTGCTGCGATGGACTTGAGCATCCCGCATGTCGAAGCGTCAGTACCCGCTAGGGTAGATCCGGGTGAAACTTGGGTTGATCGACTGAACTCTTGGCTCGAAACTTGCTGGCGGCGGGGCTGGCTGTCACGGCCGCAGCTCTACCCTGATGCCCTGCTGTCGGCTTCCCGGCGGATTACCGGCCTTGATGAATTTGGGGCGGATAACGGATGGGCCGGTCGACTGGATCTTTTATGTAGAGCGCTTCACGACGAGGCAAGCCTCTCTCCACTGGGCACGACAATAGCCTACGGCCAACTGGTTGCGGCATTGAGCAACCGGCTCCGCGCTGTCGAACTATGGCGGCGACATCCGGAAATCGCAGATGTGCCGATTAGTCGTCCCATTCTGATAATCGGCCAGATGCGCTCGGGCAGCACCCGGACACAGCGCATGTTGGGATGTGATCCGCAGCTGACCTGTACCCGATTTTTCGAGAGCTGGAATCCCCTCCCGCGCTGGAGCCTTGGCGGTCTTGACGACCGCGTGCTGCGAGCCTGGCTTGCTCTACGAATTGCGCGATGGCTTAACCCTCGCTTTGACGTTGTACACCCTA
Source organism: Novosphingobium sp. ZW T3_23 (assembly GCF_044987305.1). NCBI lineage: Bacteria > Pseudomonadati > Pseudomonadota > Alphaproteobacteria > Sphingomonadales > Sphingomonadaceae > Novosphingobium > Novosphingobium sp. ZW T3_23. The sequence continues at coordinate 5,943 of NZ_JBJDRF010000071.1, read as the reverse complement.
CCGGGCCCCGTGAAATCGACGAAGAGATTGGCATCCACAATATCGCCTTGTTCGGAGCGGCGTTCGAAGCGCAGTGGCGAATACCTTCGTTCGCACGTGCGATAGAGAACTCGGACAACCGGCTTGTCTACGCCGAATTCCGCCGCTTCTTACAGACTATCCGTTGGCTGAGAAGGGACACAAAGGACAAGCCCTGGGTGCTCAAGCTGCCTCAGTTCGGACAGGACTTACGAGCCGTGTCGGAGGCCTTCCCAGATGCCCGCGTCATCGTGCTCGACCGTGATCCGGTGAGCGTCGTTTCTTCTTCGGCTTCGCTGGTTTTCAACCAGATGGGGGTGCAAAGCCGGGAGGTCGATCCTGCCTGGATCGGCAGGGAGTGGTTATGGAAAACGCATTTGCGCAGGCGCCGAATTAGCGAGGGTCTGGATAGACATGGCGGCCCTGTCATTCGTGTAAATTATGATGACATGCAGGCCGACTGGCACAGCCAGATAAAACGCATCTACACCGGCTTCGGCCTTGATCTGACACCAGGATCAGAAAGGAAAATGACAAGATTTGCCGGGCGGTCTCAACACGAGCGCTTGCGCGCTCATGAGTACCGTCCGGAGCAATACGGATTGAGTGCCTCGAAAATCGCTCGCGCGTTGGACTGCGCGAATTGGCCACAGGATCTGTTTGGATCTGCGGTTCTGTCTGCCTCGGCTGCCTAAATCAGTCCGGCATGAAAGCGGACGAATTCGAAACCCAGGTTATGCCGCCACCGATCCGGATTTCTACCCTGCAGGGCAGATCAGCGATCTAAGGATATTGCAAACTGCCGCGAGCGCGGTCGAGATTTCTACGCTCCACTGGACGAACAAGGTCTGGACGAAAGACGCCCAATACATCGCGTGATCCAGCGGATAGGCATTTCGAAAAAGTGCGACCAGGCCTGCTTGATCCTCTCCTTGCAACGCTAGGCTGATTGCCGCGTTCTTTTTCGCTGGAGAGGAGAAGGAAGATGGCAGACAATAAAAATGTGCGTGGGCCGCAGGATCGTTCCCGGGTCGCAATGGGCGAAGATTATGAGGTCGATTACTGGACCAGTAAATTCGGCGTTTCGCGCGAGGCCTTGAAGCGCGCGGTTGAAGCTGTCGGCAACAGCGCCGATGCCGTTGAACAGCATCTCAGGAGCGGCTGAACTGCAGCAACGGACTGCCGATCCGGTGAGCGAGGAAGTTGATCACGATGATGCCCTGCGCGAAATGGCGCATCACCGGGGTTTCAAGCTTCTGAAGTCGCGTCGACGTAAGCCAGGCGCTGGAGACTTTGGCCGGTTTGGTCTCAACGACGCTTCGGGAAAGCCCGTCATTGGCGTCGGTCCCGAAGGACTGACCGCGCTGCCTGAGGAAATAGAAGCCTTTCTGCGCACTGGCGCGGTGGACAGCTGGCGGAAGTCGGCGAGTGATGGCCCCAACCTTTCCAAGAAGGCAAAAGCAACGCCGGCAGGCGACGCCTTGGAGGAAGCGGCTATCCGGCCTACTCGCGTTCGGGCAAAGCGGAAAGCTGGCGTGCCCAACGGTAGGCCAAACAAGGACAAGATCGATCCAACACTTAGCGTAAGCCCGAAGGCCCGCGACATCGCAAGCTCGACGGACAATGGCGCATCGAAGAAGCCTAGGCTTTCGGGCCCAAGCAAGCTCGTGCGATCGCCCGAACTCGTTATTCGCGAGCCAAGGAAAGGCGATGCCGGCACGCTTACTGCACTGCTGTGTGCATTGCCGGGCATCGAACGAACGGCTGATGAGATTACCCGTGACCTATTGGCTATGCGAAAGGCGGGGGGCGGTATATTGATCGCCGATAAGGGAGTGCCCATCGGCTGCATTGCCTGGGCGATCGTCGCGACGGTTCATCGCGGCCTTGTCGGGCGTATCACGGCGCTGGTCGTGACGCCGACAGAAAGGCGCAAAGGCGTGGGGCGCAAGCTCGTCGAAGGCGCGTTGACCGCGCTTAGCGTGGCTGGCTGCACGACAGTCGAGGCAATGAGCGATATCGATATTCGCAACGCTCATGATTTCTTCCGTGGCCTCGGCTTTGCGCAGGCCAGCTATCGCTTCATACGATCCACGGCACAAACGGGAACCTAAGGCGCAGTCAGGGGATTGCGCGAAAAACGGGGCAGCTTCCATGGCCAAACAAATGACGATACCTTCCAAGCCAGGCACCGCCCTCGTTTTGCGCCGCGGCGTGGGGAGATATTTCGCATGCCCTGATCGCTGCCTGCGCGCCAAGATACTGCCAGCACCGAAAGACACGACGTCCTTGAAACGCTCTCGGAAGCAGAGACCACCCAAGGCTTCAAGGATTTTCAATGAGCGGAACAGGGTGCCCGTGAGGTGAAGGTCGCCACTTACAATGTGAACGGCGTCAACGGCCGCCTGCCGGTGCTGTTGCGATGGCTCGAGGAAGCTGAGCCTGACGTGGTGGTTTTACAGGAGTTAAAAGCTCCGCGTGACCGGTTTCCGGAAGCGGCAATTCGCGACCTCGGCTATGACGCCATCTGGCATGGACAGAAGTCGTGGAATGGGGTCGCCCTTCTCAGCCGGGTCGGCCAAATCCATGAAACCCGGCGCGGACTGCCCGGCGATCCGGATCCGAGCCAGAGCCGCTATATCGAGGCAGCCGTCAACGGAATCCTGATCGGCGGCCTGTATCTTCCGAATGGCAATCCCCGGCCAGGACCCAAATTCGAATACAAGCTCGCGTGGTTCGAGCGGCTTATCGATCATGCCGCAGGCCTCCTCGAAACCGGACTGCCGGTCATGTTAGCCGGGGACTTCAATGTAATGCCAAGCGATCTTGACGTCTATAAGCCCGAGCGGTGGATCGATGATGCGCTGTTCGCGCCAGAGGTGAGAGACGCTTATTCCCGATTGCTTGGCCAGGGATGGACTGACGCCTTGCGGCAGCGCCATCTAGGTAAGGTGATCTACACGTTCTGGGACTATTTCCGGAACGCCTATGGTCGCAACGCCGGGCTGCGGATCGATCACCTCTTGCTCGCCCCGGCGCTTGCCGAGCGTCTTACCGATGCGCAGGTCGACACCCATGTGCGCGGGTGGGAAAAGACCAGCGACCACGCTCCGGTTTGGATTGAACTGGTCGATAAACCCAAACCCAAACGCGTGAAGAAGGAGAGGGCCTGATGGAGATCGCCAGTTTCGTGCTCACCGAAAATGGTTGGCTGCCCAACAACGATCGGCTGCGGGTGGTGATCTATCACGCAGCGCTCGAGGGTAAGAGCGATGATCTGGCCGGGCGCTTCGAGGCCCTGTTCGCCGCCAACGGCTGGACGCCGGACTGGCGCGATGGCATTTTCGATTATCATCATTATCACTCGACCGCTCATGAGGCGCTCGGAGTATTTGCCGGAACGGCGAGCCTGGAGCTCGGCGGTCCAGGCGCCAGGCAGGTCGAGGTCGCCGCGGGCGATGCCCTTATGCTTCCGGTCGGCACCGGACACCGCTGCATCTCGGCCAGCGATGACTTCCAGGTGGTGGGCGCCTATCCATCAGGGCAGGACTGGGATATCTGCAGGGACGCGCCCGATGATGCAGCCCGCGCACGCATGGCGGCGCTGCCCGATCCGCGCCTTGACCCAGTCACCGGTGCATCTGGCGTCGGGACCGCTGCGTGACAACGGGCTGAAAGCCCGACGCGGTCAACTTTCATTTTCCTCAGCTAGCTTATCTTGGTCTGGAGGAACGTGATTTCTGATCATGCGACGTTCGCGGGGGGAGAGGACGACGCGGCCGTGCGGCATGAGGTTCAAGCACAAATCATCTGACAGGCTTACTTTGCGCGCGTTGGTCGCAAGGTATGGATCGGAAGCCGGGACGGTTTCTCGGGCGATTTTCCTTTGGTAGCAGCCGCGCCTCCTTCTTAAGTGGTTCGCAAATGGAGGGCGGGCGGAACCCCTACGGAATCGTCGGGTTACCCTTGCGTAGGCCCATTCTGGAGATCGGGACTGATAACGCGTGATGGACAACTCGGCGGGGCAGAGCAATGGAAGCGCAGATTCTCAGCGGATAGCAGCGGAGGTGCTAGGCCTCGATCAGGGAACTGATCCTTTCGTTGCAGCGGTACGGGCAACCCGCATGCCCATGATTATTACCAATCCGCGATTGCCCGACAATCCGGTCGTATTTGCCAATGACGCTTTTTGTCGGCTTTCGGGTTATCCACGTAGCGAGATATTGGGCCGAAACTGTCGCTTTCTCCAGGGCCCGGAAACCGACCCGGAAGCGATCAGGAAGATCCGTGCCGCCGTAGCCGAGATGCTCTCTCTCGAGATCGATATTCGAAACCATCGGAAAGGCGGCGAGCCGTTCTGGAATCGCTTGCTGATGGCGCCGGTATTCGATGACGAGGGGGTGCTTTCCTATTTTTTCGCTAGCCAGGTGGATGTCACGCTCGAACGCGAACGGCTCGAAGGTCTGGAAAGCTCAAACGCTGCATTGATGGCGGAAATTACAAACCGCCTGCGCCAACAGCAGGAGCAGGAACGTGAGCTTGATTTTGCTTTGCGGGCCGGGCGCTTTGGAACCTGGAGTATCAACTTCCAGTCAGGCGAGTTGACCTGCTCTGAGGCTTGCAAGACGCTGTTCGGCGTCCTGCCGGAGAAAGCCTTCACTTTTGATGACCGCGTCGCCGCTATCCATCCAGGCGACCGGGCTGCCTATGTCCGTGCAATCGAGGAATGCCGGCGGAATGGTTCAAATTGCGAGCAATCCTACCGGATCATCACACCGTAAGGTGAGACCAGGTGGCTGGCCTCCTATGGCCAGCCATTTCTTTCGACGGACGGCAAGCCGCTGCGGCTAGCAGGCGTATCCTCGGACGTGACCGAGCAGCATCGCGCCGACGCCATGCGCATGGCGCTCGTCAAACTGAGCGATGTGTTCAGAGATGTTGAGGATCCTGCCGATATCTCATTTGCGGCGGCAAAAATTCTCGGTGAGACGCTTGACGTTAGTCGAGCCGGTTACGGCATCATCGATCCGGATCTCGAAACCATCACCATCGAACGCGATTGGAATGCTCCCGGGATAGCGTCGCTGGCAGGAGTTCTCCAGTTTAGAGACTATGGATCGTATATTGAGGATTTGAAACGTGGGAAGGACGTTATCATTGCAGATGCGCGGCTGGACGCGCGGACACGGGCAGGCGCAGACGCTCTAAAGGCTATCAGCGCCGAGGCGGTCATCAACATGCCGCTGACCGAACATGGCGGCCTCGTCGCATTGCTTTACCTCAATCACGCCACTGCGCGCGACTGGCCTGACGATGAACTGACCTTCATCCGCGAGGTAGCCGAACGAACCCGCGCTGCCACCGAGCGCCGCCGCGCCGAAATCGAACTTGCCGCGCTTGCCGCATCCCTTGAAGCGCAAGTCGAGCAGCGTACAGTCGAGCTGTTGGCGGCGGAAGAGGCTCTGCGCCAATCGCAAAAAATGGAGGCGGTTGGCCAACTAACCGGCGGCCTGGCACACGACTTCAACAATCTGCTCACGGGAATCGCGGGCAGTCTTGAGATGCTGCAAATGCGCCTGGCGCAAGGTAGGGCCAGCGATGTCGACCGATACGTCAATGCGGCGCAAGGGGCGGCGCGGCGAGCAGCGTCCCTTACGCACCGACTTCTCGCCTTCTCGCGGCGGCAGACGCTGGCGCCGAAGGCGACGAACGTAAAAGACCTCATCAATGGCATGGTCGAGTTGATAGCAAGGACCGTGGGTCCGGGCATAAAGGTGGAGACGGTCAATACCGTAGGCTGCGGATTCCGTATGTGGACGGCCCCCTACCTGCAAGAACATTTCGGCAGTATTGATCTGATCGCTTGCATTCGTATGTCCGGCCTGTTGATGCGCTCGCACATGAACGCTGGCCAAGATGGTTTCC
>NZ_JBJDRF010000070.1:0-21935 GCF_044987305.1 Novosphingobium sp. ZW T3_23 | reverse complement strand
GGACGGGCGGGCACCTCATTCCCGCCTTCGCGCTCGCCGCCGAACTGGACCGGCGCGGGCATCACGTAGCGCTCATCACCGATGAGCGCGGCGCGGCGATCCCCGGCAAGCCCGATTATCTCCCCGCGCATGTCCTGCCGCAGGGCCGCATCGCGGGGAAGAACCCGCTGAACTGGCTCAAGGGCCTGAAGGGCATATTGTCCGGCCGCGCCATGGCGCTGCGCCTGTTCGAGAGCTTCGAGCCGACGGCCGTGGTCGGTTTCGGCGGCTATCCCGCGCTGCCCACGATGCTGGCGGCTAAATCCGCGAAGATCCCGACGATCCTGCACGAGCAGAATTCGGTGCTCGGGCGCGTGAACCGCTATTTCGCGGGCAAGGTGAATGCCATAGCCACGGCTTTCGAGCAGGTGGACCGGCTCGATCCCAAGTTTGCGGACAAAGTCACTCTGGTCGGCAATCCGGTGCGGGACGAAGTCCTCGCGCTGCGGGACGCGCCTTTCCCCGAGTTTACCGACGACAGCCTGCTGCGCATCCTCGTGACCGGAGGCAGCCAGGGCGCGCGCGTGCTGTCCGAAGTCGTGCCCGACGGGCTCGCCATGCTGCCCCCGGCGCTGCGCTCGCGGCTCCAGGTGATCCAGCAGTGCCGCCCCGAGGATATCGAGGCTGTCCGCGCCCGTTATGCCGGGCACGGCATCCCCGCCGAACTGGCGACCTATTTCGAGGACATGGCGGAGCGTCTTGCCGGGGCGCATCTCTTCATCGGCCGTTCCGGCGCCTCCACCATCGCGGAACTCACCGCCGTCGGTCGTCCCGCGATCCTGATCCCGCTGCCGATCGCCACCGACGACCACCAGGCCGCCAACACGCGCGAGATCGTCGCCGCCGGCGGCGCCCGCGCGATCCGTCAGGAAAGCTTCACCGCGACCATGCTCGCCAAACAGATACAGGCCATGGCCCAGCACCCCGAAACCCTTGCCAATGCCGCCCACGCCTCGTGGAACTGCGGATATCCCAATGCCGCCAGCGATCTGGCCGACCTTGTCGAAAGCTTCGGCGCGGCGCCGATCATGGACGTGATCCGCCTGGAGAAGGCCATGCCTGCCAAGGGCGGCGAGGCGCTCGCAAAGAGCAAGCTCGCGAAGGAGCCCGCACAGTGAGGGGCGTCGGCACCGACATCGGTACGATCCACTTCGTGGGCATCGGCGGCATCGGCATGTCCGGCATCGCCGAAGTGATGCACAACCTCGGCTATTCGGTGCAGGGCTCCGACATTGCCGAGGGTTACGTGGTGGAAGGCCTGCGCCAGCGCGGCATCAAGGTCATGATCGGCCAGTCGGCTGATAACGTCGAGGGTGTGGCCGTCGTCGTGACTTCCACCGCCGTGAAGCGCGATAACCCCGAAGTCGTCTACGCGCTCGAAAACCGCATTCCCGTGGTCCGCCGCGCCGAGATGCTGGCGGAGCTGATGCGCCTCAAGAACACGGTGGCCGTGGCCGGTACCCACGGCAAGACCACCACGACGTCGATGATCGCGGCGCTGCTCGATGCGGGCGGGGTCGATCCCACCGTCATCAACGGCGGCATCATCAATTCTTACGGCTCGAACGCGCGCCTCGGCGCTTCGGACTGGATGGTGGTGGAAGCCGACGAAAGCGACGGCTCGTTCCTGCGCCTCGACGGCACGATCGCTGTCGTCACCAATATCGATCCCGAGCATCTCGACCATTACGGCTCGTTCGACAAGGTGAAGGACGCCTTCGTCGAATTCATCGAGAACGTGCCATTCTACGGCGCGGCGATGCTCTGCATCGACCACCCGGAAGTGCAGGCGATCATCCCCAAAGTGCGCGACCGCCGCGTGGTGACCTACGGTTTCTCCGCCCAGGCCGACATTCGCGGCGAGAACGTCACGCCGATCCCGGGCGGCAACCGCTTCGACGTGGCCCTGCGCCAGCGCGATGGCTCGTTCCGCCGGATCGAAGGCATCGAACTGCCGATGCCCGGCCGCCACAACGTCCAGAACGCGCTCGCCGCCGTGGGCGTGGCGGTGGAGATGGGCTGTTCGGAAGAATGCATCCAGACCGGCTTCTCCAAGTTCGGCGGCGTGAAGCGCCGCTTCACCAAGGTCGGTGAAGTCGAAGTCGAGGGCGGTGTCGTGACCGTGATCGACGATTACGGCCACCACCCGGTCGAGATCCGCGCCGTGCTCGCCGCCGCGCGCGAAGGCGTGCGCAACCGCGTCATCGCCGTGGTCCAGCCGCACCGCTTCACGCGCCTGCGCGATCACATGGAAGACTTCGAAGGCGCGTTCAACGATGCCGACGTGGTCTATGCCGCCCCGGTCTACGCGGCGGGCGAGCAGCCGATCGAAGGTGTCGATTCCGCGCAGATGGTCTCGGGCATGAAGGCGCGCGGACACCGCTCCGCGCAAGTCATTGCCGGGCCGGATGCCCTGGCCGACGCGCTGGCCACTTCGGTCCAGCCGGGCGACATGGTGGTCTGCCTCGGCGCGGGCGACATCACCAAGTGGGCAGCCGGGTTGGCCGAGGCGATCGTCAAGCGGAGGGCCGCTTGAGCGAAGCCGCGCATCTTCCGCAGGTTTCCGGAAAGCTGAAGGCCGATGCGCCGCTGGCGCCGCTCGTCTGGTTCAAGTCGGGCGGTGCGGCCGAGTGGCTGTTCGAGCCGAAGGACCTTGCCGACCTGCAAGGCTTCCTGCGCGATCTCGACCCCTCGGTTCCGGTCATGGCGCTCGGCCTCGGCTCCAACATGATCGTGCGCGACGGCGGCGTTCCCGGTGTGGTGATCCGCCTGGGCAAGGCTTTCGCGAAAGTCACCCGCGTCGATGACGTCACGCTGGAATGCGGCGGCGGCGCCAGTGGCATCCTCGTCTCCTCGACCGCGCGTGACAACGGCATTGCCGGTGTCGAATTCCTGCGCTCGATCCCCGGTACGGTCGGCGGCTTCGTGCGGATGAACGGCGGCGCCTATGGCGGCGAGGTCAAGGATATCCTGATCGATTGCGACGTGGTGCTGCGCGACGGCACGCTGGTCACGCTGGGCAATGCCGATCTCGGCTATACCTATCGTCACTCCGAACTGCCCGAAGGCGCCGTGGTCGTCGCCGCACGCTTCAAGGGCCGCGCGGGCGAGCCCGAGGCGATCCAGACGGAAATGGACCGCATTTCCGCCAGCCGCGAAGCCAGCCAGCCGCTGCGCAGCAAGACCGGCGGCTCCACCTTCAAGAACCCCGAGGGCCATAAGGCCTGGCAGCTCGTGGACGAAGCCGGCTGCCGGGGCCTGACCCTCGGCGGCGCGCAAGTGAGCGAGAAGCACACCAACTTCCTGCTCAACGTAGCCGACGCCACCAGCAGCGATATCGAGGCCCTGGGCGAGGAAGTCCGCCGCCGGGTCAAGGAAAACTCGGGCGTGACGCTCGAATGGGAAATCCAGCGGGTTGGACTATCCGCTGAAGCAAGAAGTGAGTTGACGCAGTGACCCTCTCCAAACTCCACGTCGCGGTCCTGATGGGCGGTTGGTCGAACGAACGGCCGGTCTCGCTGATGAGCGGCGAGGGCGTGGCCAAGGCGCTTGAGTCCAAAGGCCACACGGTCACCCGCATTGACATGGACCGCGATGTCGCGCTGCGTCTGTCGGAGGCGAAGCCGGACGTCGTGTTCAACGCGCTCCACGGCGCGCCGGGCGAGGACGGCACGGTGCAGGGCATGATGGACCTGATGGGCCTCACCTATACCCACTCGGGCCTCGCCACTTCGGTGATCGCCATCGACAAGGAACTGACCAAGCAGGCGCTGGTCCCTCACGGCATTCCCATGCCCGGCGGCCGCATCGTCGAGAGCGCCACGATCCACGAGCGCGATCCGCTGCCGCGTCCCTATGTGCTGAAGCCCGTCAACGAGGGATCGTCGGTGGGCGTCGCCATCGTCACCGACGAAGGCAACTACGGCAATCCCATCGCGCCGGATGCCGAGGGCCCGTGGCAGGAATTCGACCGCCTGCTCGCCGAACCCTTCATTCGCGGGCGCGAACTGACCACGGCGGTGATCGGTGATCGCGCTCTGCTGGTCACCGAACTCAAGCCCAAGTCCGGCTTCTACGATTTCGACGCCAAGTATACCGACGGCATGACCGAGCACGTCTGCCCGGCGGAAATCCCGGACGAGATTACGGCGGCCTGCAAGGATCTCGCCCTGCGCTCCCACCAGTTGCTGGGCTGCAAGGGCACCAGCCGCGCCGACTTCCGCTGGGACGACACGCAGGGCATCGAGGGACTGTTCCTGCTGGAGGTCAACACCCAGCCGGGCATGACCCCGCTCAGCCTCGTCCCCGAGCAGGCGCGCGCCTGCGGGATGGAGTACCCCGATCTCGTGGAAGCCATAATTGCGGAAGCGCTGGCCGACGCTGGAAAGGTCGCCAAGGGGGGCAAATGAGCCAGACGATCCGGCGCAAGCCGAAGACAGCGCGAAAGGCCGCGGCGGCCCAGAACACCAAGGCCAAGGTGCGCCAGGCCAAGGCGACCAGCGGCACCGCCGTCGACACGGTGATGAGCTGGCTGCCCTTCACCGAGGAGCAGCTTCACAAGATCTTCCTCGTCGCCATCCTCGGCGGCGCGGGGCTGCTCGTCTGGGTCGTGGCCAATGCGGCGGGCGTGCCGATGCTGGCGGGCAAGCAGTTCGCGCAAGTCGCCGCCGATGCCGGGTTCGAGGTGAAGCGCGTCGAAGTGCGCGGGGTGAAGAACCTCAACGAGCTGAAAGTTTACGAAAAGGCCCTGGCCGAGCGTGACCGGGCGATGACCCAGGTCGATCTCGACGGGTTGCGCGGAGAGCTGATGGGCCTCTCGTGGGTCAAGGACGCGCGCGTCTCGCGCCAGCTTCCCGACACCCTGGTGATCGATATCGTCGAGCGCGAGCCGCATGCCGTGCTGCGCAAGGCCGACCGTTTCGTGCTGATCGACGAGACCGGTCAGGAACTGGAAGCGATCGCCCGCAAGGATGCCAAGGGCAAGCTGATCGTTTCCGGCCCCGGGGCGGGCCAGCAGGTGACGCAGCTTGGCCACTTGCTGGAAGCCGCGCCCGCGCTTCAGCCGAAAGTGCAGGAAGCCGAATGGATCGGCAACCGTCGCTGGAATCTGACGTTCCAGACCGGGCAGGTTCTGGCTTTGCCGGAAGGCGACACGGAGTCGGCCGGTGCGCTGGTCACGTTCGCGCGGCTCGACGGCACCAATCGGCTGATCGGCGGGAAGGCGACCGCGATCGACATGCGGGCGAAGGACCGGATCTACTTGCGGGTGCCGGACGGTGAAGGACAGGAATTGGCGATGAAGGCGGGGGCAGTGCCGCATACCGGTGTCGAAGCGAGCGCGACCACAGCGGTTGCGGCGGAGGAGCAGTAATGGCGCCGCCGCGTATCACCCGCGTTTTCGGCGCGGTAAACATCGGTTCGTTCCGCATCTCCGCGATCGTCGCGGGCATGTCGGAGATGGGGGACATGATCGTGCTCGGCTCCGGCCATCGTGCCAGCCAGGGCATCAAGCGCGGCTACGTGACCGACATGGCCGCTGCCACTTACGCCGTGCGCGATGCGATCGACCGGGCCGAGAAGATGGCCGATACCAGCGTGTCCAAGGTCTGGATCGGCTGTTCGGGGGCAGGGCTCGCCAGCCGCATCGACCAGTTCGATGCAGAGATCGGCGGGCGTCGTATCGAGCAGGAGGACATCGACCAGCTGCTGATTTCGGCGCGGGAAGTGATCCAGCCGGACGGCCGCATGGTGCTTCACGCGCAGCCGGCGCAATATCGCCTGGACGGAGCGCACGGCGTGGGTAACCCGACCGGGCTCCATGCAGAGCGGCTCGGCGTCGATATCCACATCGTGCTGGCGGACGGCGCACCGATCCGCAACCTGACCGAGGCCGTGCAATGCGCGCATCTTGAGGTGGAGGCCGTGGTCGGCTCTCCCATTGCTGCGGGGCAGGCCTGCCTTTCGCCCGAGGAGCGCGATCTTGGCGTGGCGCTCGTCGAATTCGGCGCGGAAGTCACCAATGTCGCGGTCTATTCGCACGGGCTGCTGATCGACATGATCTCGATTCCGATGGGTTCGGCCGACATTACCGACGCGGTGGCCTCGGCTTTCGGCATCCGGCGCTTCCAGGCCGAACGTCTCAAGTGCGTGAACGGCTCGGCCATCGCCAGTCCGCACGATCACCGCGAGATGATCCCCGTCAATGCGCCGGGCGAGGAAGGCACCGGCCCGATCGCGCGCCATGCCGACGACAAGAACCGCATCCCTCGCGCCGAGTTGATCGGCGTTATCACCGGCCAGCTCGGCATCCTGATGGAAGAAATCAACAAGGCGCTCAAGCTGATGCGCTTCAACGCCCAGCGGGGGAAGCAGGTCGTCTTCACCGGCGGCGGCGCGGAGCTGGTGGGCCTGGCCGACTATGCGCAGGCCGCGCTTGGCAAACCCGTGCGCATCGGCCGGGTGCCGCATCTGTCGGGACTTGCCGAAGCCCACGTAAAACCGGGCTTTTCGACGTTGGCGGGCCTGGTCCTCTACGCGGCGGCAGACCCCATCGACATTCGCACGTTCGGCAAGAACCGCCAAGGTACAGTCAGTTACAGCGGCCTGGGCGTGGTCAACCGCGTCTATAGAGCCCTGAGGGAATACTTTTGAACACTTTGCCCAGTCGTGCAATTCCTGCGACACGAACGCCGCGATTGGCTGGAATTGGCGGTTTCGCCTGTGGACAACAAGCCCGCGCGCTTTGCCTTGACGGAGGCAGCCGTGCAATCAGGCTAGTCAAGGTAAATTTCTTCGCGCACGTGCCTGCCAGGAGATCGAAATGAGCATCAACATCGGACCGCCGGCGATCGAAGAACTTCGTCCGCGCATTGTCGTCATCGGCGTAGGTGGCGCGGGCGGCAACGCCATCGCCAACATGATCCAGGCCCAGATAGAGGGCGTGGACTTCGTCGTCGCCAATACCGACGCACAGGCGCTCAACAACGCGATCGCCGAAACCCGCATCCAGCTCGGCCCCGAGATCACGCAGGGCCTCGGCGCCGGTGCGCGTCCGGAAGTGGGCCGCGCCGCAGCGGAAGAGACGATCGAAGAGATCGAACGCCTGCTCGACGGCGTCCACATGGTCTTCATCGCCGCCGGCATGGGCGGCGGCACCGGCACGGGTGCGGCACCGATCATCGCACAGGCCGCGCGCGCCAAGGGCGTGCTGACGGTGGGCGTGGTTTCCAAGCCCTTCATGTTCGAAGGCACGCGCCGCATGCGTTCGGCGGATTCGGGCATCGAGGAGCTGCAGAAGCACGTCGATACCCTGATCGTCATTCCGAACCAGAACCTGTTCCTGGTCGCCAAGGCGGAAACCACTTTCAAGGAAGCCTTCCAGCTTGCCGACGAAGTGCTCCAGCAGGGTGTGCGCTCGATCACCGACCTGATGATCATGCCGGGCCTCATCAACCTCGACTTCGCGGACGTCCGCTCGGTCATGGGCGAGATGGGCAAGGCGATGATGGGCACGGGCGAGGGCGAAGGCCCGAACCGCGCTCTCGAAGCGGCCGAACGCGCCATCGCCAATCCGCTGCTTGACGGCGTGTCGATGCAGGGTGCCAAGGGCGTGATCATCTCGATCATCGGCGGCGACGACATGAAGCTGCTCGAAGTCGACGAGGCGGCGAACCACATCCGCGAGCTGGTCGATCCCGATGCCAACATCATCTGGGGCTCGGCCTTCAACCCCGACCTCCAGGGCAAGATTCGCGTCTCGGTGGTTGCCACCGGCATCGAGCAGACCACGGAAATGGCCGAGATCGCCTCGCGCCCGCTGAACCTCAGCGCCTCGCGCGGCCCCGTCCGCCCGATGGTCTCGCGTCCGGTTCCCAGCGCACCGACGCCGCTCGTCGCCCCGGCTCCGGCCGTGGCGATCCCGCCGGCTGCTGCCGCTCCGGCCTCTGAGCCGTTCGAACTGTCGACGCCCGCGCCCGAAGCGGCCGAGCAGCCTTTCGAGCTCGAACTCGGCGCCAGCGAGGAAGTCGAGCAGGAAGCGCCCGTTGCTTATGGCGGCCTGCGCAACAGCCAGCCGCTCGATCTCGGTGCCGCTTCCGCACGTCAGCAGGATGAACTTCTGCTCAATGGCGGCCAGCCGGTCGCTCAGGCAGCCGAGCCCGAAGCGGTTCGTGCGCGCCCGATCCCGGCAGCTCCGGCCCAGACGGCACCTGCCCCGGCTCCTGCGGCACCCGCTCGGCCGGCGAGCGGTGGCAGCACCCTGTTCGAACGCATGACCAGCCTCTCGCGCCCGAAGCCGGCAGCGGCTGAGGCGGCCGGCGGCGACGACGACGATGGCGGCTCGATCAGCATCCCCCGCTTCCTCGGACGTCAGAACAACCAGTAATGCGAAGCGGGCGGGTGGTCTTGCAGGCCGTCCCGCCCGCCTTCCCCGTGGCTGTTCCGGCAGGGTTCATGATCCGAGCGACATATCCCGGCGCTATCGGGCCCCGCCGGATCGAGCGCCGGGCGGTCTGATTGCAGTCTGGTTCGGCGGGGCTCGATGGATGTCGGGCCTCCGGCAGAATCAGGCTGCATTTTATCGCGCGTTTTGAGAGGTTTCTCTGGTTTTGCGGGTACGTCAGAAGGTTTCGAGCAAGTGGCTGGCCACGACGGCCGCCTGCATCGCGCTGGCCGGTCCTGCCCTGACGATGTCGACCCCGGCCTCAAGCGCGCCGGTGGTTCAGGCCCTGCCGGGCGCCGACCAGCTGAAGCTCAACGCCGCGCTGTCCCGGCTGGGGCGCGATCCGCGAGACGTGTCGGCCTTGCTGGATGCCGGAGACGCTGCACGCAAGCTCGGCGATTTCGAGGCGGCCATCGGCTTTTACCGCCGCGCGGACGATATCTCGCCCGGCAATGCACGGGTGAAGGCGGGCCTCGCCGCTTCCCTGGCGCAGAGCGGAGATCCGGTTGCGGCGCTTCCGCTCTTTGCCGAAGCCGAGAAGGCGGGCGCCAGCCAGAGCCAGCTCGCGGCCGATCGCGGGCTCGCTTACGATCTCGTCGGAGACAACCTGACCGCGCAGCGATACTACGCGCTGGCGCTGGGCGGGGCGAGCGACGAGGATGTGCGCATGCGGCTGGCCATCAGCCAGGCCATCGCCGGGGATGCGCAGGCCTCCGAGACCACGATCATGCCGCTGCTGCGCAAGCAGGACAAGCCGGGCTGGCGCACGCGCGCCTTCGCGCTGGCGATTGCGGGCGATACCAAGCAGGCCGTGGAGATTTCCAACACCATCCTGCCCCCGCAACTCGCGCAGAACATCGCGCCTTACTTGCGTTACATGCCGCGATTGACGCGCGCCCAGCAGGCCGCCGCCGCCAACCTCGGCAAGTTCCCGCGAGCCTCCGAGATCGGCCACGACGATGCCCGCATCGCCGCGTACAGGCCGGTGCAGGTCGCAAGCGCGGACGCGAATCTGGTGCCGCGCGGCGATGCGCTGGGCAGCGGCAAGACGGCCGACCGTTCCTCGCGGACGACCCGTGCCGGAAGCGCCGCCAAGGGGGCATCCAAAACCAGTGGCGCCGCAGTCGCCGCTGCCGACTCCTATCGGATCGGCGGTTCGCGGACGAGCTCCAGGCGTCCCAATTCGGCAACGGCCAAGCCGCCCGAACCGGTCCGCACCGCGCCGCCCGAACCCAAGCCGACGATCGAGCGCGATGGCGCGGTCGTCGAACTGCCGCCGCTGGCGTCCACTGCGAAGCCAGCCGCCACGACGCCTGCAACAACCAGCGCTGCGCCATCGAATCTCGCGGCCACCTCTGATTCCGCCGCTGGACGTTCCGCGCCCCCTTCATCGCTGCCGCCCGGTTTCGACCCCAAAGCGGCGGGAGCCAGTGCGGCATGGCCCGCGACATCGCAGCCCACGCGCTCGCCCGACCGCACGGCGGCGGCAGCGCCCGGCTTCGATCTGGCGCGCGCCAACCCTGTTCAAGGCCAATCGCAGGCGCAACCTGGTACCTCATCGGCGTCGACAGCGCCGGTTCCCGCTACCGCCCTGGCCGCCGCTCCGGCCACAAAGCCACCGGTGCAGCAGCCTTCTGTGAGGAAGCCGAGCCTGGAAGCTCCGCCGGAACCGAATGCGCAGCAGCTGTCGCTGGAGCAGATCTTCGCCGATATCGGCAAGCCGACCACGCAGAACATGCCGACATCCGGCGCGGTCGATATCCGGCAGATCGAGCCGGCACGTCCCGCCCCGCCGAGGATCGAACTGCCAAAGCCTGAGCCGGAAGCGCTCAAGGTCGCCGAAAAGCCCGACTCCAAGTCCAAGTCCGGCGCTGCCAAGAGCGCAGCCGAAGACGAGAAGCCCGGCGCGAAAACCAAGGCTGATGCCAAAGCAAAGGCCGAGGCCAAGGCCAAGGCCGATGCCGCCAAGGCGAAGAAGCCCGCGCCGCCCTCTCATCCCAGCCGCATCTGGGTGCAGATCGGTGTCGGACGCGACAAGGGGGCCATCGCCTTCGACTGGCGCCGCTACAACAAGCAGGCTCCCGCGCTGTTCAAGGGCCGCGAGCCTTACGTCAGCGACATGGGGCGGACCAACCGCATCCTGGTCGGCCCGTTCCCCACGCTCAAGGCGGCGAACGAATTCCGGACCGATGCGAAGAAGCAGGGCTTCGACGATGCGCTGCCCTGGACCAGTCCGGCCGGGCAAGTCGTGGATCCGCTTGGGGCGAAGTAGGTCGGATCGACGTCGGGGCCGTGCGGGCCTGAATGTAGTGAGCCGAACCCCGGGGCATGAAGTCAGGCCGTCCCGATTTCCCATCGTCCGGCCTTATCCACACCCTGTTAACAGGCAAGTGGAGTTTTGCTCAGGCGATCGCGTGTCCCGGATTGTGCTTGGCCCCCTTGGCAAAGCATCCATGGCTTCTCGCGTCGCGGAGGGCAAATGTCGGAAATCATGAGAACGGTACAGGACGACATCGGCCGGGAGGATGAATCCGCCCCGATCGAAATGCTGGCGTCACTGTTCGAGGCGCGCGACTGGGCGTTCGAATATTCCGGTGAGGACGAGATTTCCGCCGAAGTGAAGGGTGCCTGGGCCACCTACCAGATCCAGGCGATCTGGCGCGCGGAAGACCGCGTCCTGCAATTGCTCTGCCTGCCGGACATTCGCATCGCCGACAGCAAACGTCAGGCCATGTTCGAGGCACTGACACTGATCAACGAGCAGATCTGGGTCGGCCATTTCGACACCTGGTCCAGCAGCGGCGTGGTGCTCTACCGGCACGGCCTGATGCTGGGTGAAGACGGCCTGCTCGGCCCCGGCCAAGCGCAGACCGTGGTGGAAGCGGCGATCGAGGAATGCGATCGCTTCTATCCCGTGTTCCAGTTCATCCTCTGGGGCGACAAGACCCCGGCCGAGGCGCTTGCCGCCGCGATGATCGACGCCGCCGGAGAGGCCTGAAGCATTTCCCGGCCCGCCCTGGTTTTGGACCTTGGCCCTTGGCAGTCTCGCCGCGCTCTCGTAAGCGGCGGACCGGTATGAAATTCCGCGCGAAATCGGGCGGTAGGAGAACGACATGGATCGCTTTGGCAACATCCTCCTGATCGGGTGCGGCAACATGGCCGGCGCGATGCTCGAAGGCTGGCTGAATGGCGGCATGCGGCCCGCCGCATTCACCGTCGTCGATCCGAAGCGCGCCGATGTCCCCGCTGGCGTCACCCTGCTGAAGGAATTGCCGAAGGAAGGGCGCTTCGACGTCGTCATGCTCGGCATCAAGCCACAGGGGCTGGACGAAGCGGCGCCGGCCATTGCCCCGCTCGTCAGGCGCGGGACGGCGCTTTTCTCGATCCTGGCCGGCGTGGAGTTCGACAGCCTTTCGGCGCGTTTCCCCGAAGCCGGTGCGATCGTGCGGATCATGCCCAATCTGGCGGCCGCGATCGGCAAGTCCCCCATCGCCCTGGATTCGCGCGGCCTCGACGAGACCGGACGCGCGGCGGTAACGGCGATGATGGCGCACCTCGGCACGCCGGAATGGCTGGCCCGTGAAGACCTGTTCGATTCCGTCACGGCGCTCGCCGGCTGCGGGCCCGCATTCGTCTACCGCTTCATCGACGCGTTGGCGGCGGGCGGGGTCGCGCTCGGCCTGGACGAGGGCCAGTCGCAGCGGCTGGCGCTGGCGATGGTGGAAGGCGCGGCGCAATTGGCGGCGGCATCGCCCTTCTCCGCCGGTGAACTGGCGGACAAGGTCGCCAGCCCCGGTGGCTCGACCCGTGCCGGCATGAACGTGCTCGACGCAGACGGTGCGCTGGCCGCACTGATCGCGGCCACGATGGCCGCTTCGCGCGATCGCAACGCCGAAATGGCGGCGGAAGCACGGCAAGCCTGAAGGTTCGTTTGAAAATTCGCCGCAGGCGAGTTTCGCGGCACCGGCCCGTTCTAAAAATGCCCCCGAGGAGATTTTTTCAACCGGGCTCTGAAGGCGTAGAGCAGGGCGCGAGTAATCGCGTCTGTTATTTACATTTTGACACAAATCACCCGCTCCGGTTTTTCTTGAATTCGGAGCGCGGACAGCCGATATTCCCTTTGTCCGGGCTGCCGCATTTCGCTGGTGCCCGTCAAAGGAGTTTGAAATGGCGAATTGGAACGACCCCCAGCCCGGCACGGGCTTCGGTGCGTCTCCGAGCCTTGACGGACGCACCGGCGGCAAGGCCACGTATGACGCGGGCCTGCGCAGCTACATGCTGTCCATCTACAACTACATGGCCTCGGGCGTGCTGCTGTCGGGCATCGTTGCGGTGCTCTTCGCGAATTCCGGCATGGCGGTTCAGGTGCTGAGCACGCCGCTGCGCTGGGTCATCATGCTGGCGCCGCTCGGCTTCGTGCTGGCGATGAACTTCGGCCTGAACCGCATGAAGACGTCGACCGTCCAGATGCTCTATTGGGGCTTCTGCGTGGTCATGGGCCTGTCGCTCTCGGCGATCTTCCTGGTCTTCACCGCGACTTCGATTGCGACCACGTTCTTCGCAACGGCCGCGGCTTTCGCGGGCCTCAGCCTTTATGGCTACACCACGAAGAAGGATCTTTCGGGCTTCGGCACGTTCCTGATCATGGGCCTGGTCGGCATCCTGATCGCGATGCTGATCAACCTGTTCGTCGGCTCCACCGTGCTGCAACTGGCGATCTCGGTGCTCGGCGTGCTGATCTTCGCGGGCCTCACCGCATATGATACGCAGATGCTCAAGAACCAGTATGCCCAGCTTCGCGGCACCGAATTCATCGGCAAGGCCGTGGTGATGGGTGCGCTCAGCCTGTACCTGGACTTCATCAACATGTTCCAGTTCCTGCTGACCTTCCTGGGCGACCGCCGTTAATCCACCGTTTTTTGACGGTTGAAACGATCATGCCCGGTGCGATTCGTCGCACCGGGCATTTTCATTGGAGTCGAGTCGCGATAGAATCACTCCATTCTTGAGAATTGGAGTGTCCGGGGTGGTTGACCTGAAGAAAAGCGGCGTCTTGCGCGGCCTTACGCTGATGACGGGTTCGCTCGTCGCCCTGCTGTCGGGCTGCGGCCCCAAGGAAGTGGCCGTGGCACCTCCGCCGCCGCCACCGGTCGTGGTCATTCCGCCTCGGCCCATGCCCCCGCTGGGCGCCTCGCCGAACATGATGATCCCGGCCGTGGCCGTCGATGGTTCGCGTGCCACCGTCAACAGCGGCATCTCTTCCGCGCAGGCCCTGTGGAACTTGCGCTCGGCCTACAACGTCGCCGCGCTGAACTGCGTCGGCCCGCAGTACGAGCCGATCCTGGCGGGCTACAAGGACTTCCTCAAGAAGCACACGAAGAGCCTGACCGCTGCGAACAAGACTCTGGACAAGGAATTCAAGTCCCGGTTCGGCGCCAAGTCGATCCGCGAGCGTGAATCCTACCAGACCCAGGTCTACAACTATTTTGCGCTGCCGCCGGTGGTTCCGGCGCTCTGCAATGCCGCGCTTGGCCTTGCGGTCGATCTCCAGACGGTTCAGGCCGGGCAGCTTGACGGTTTTGCCGTGACCGGGCTTGCCAAGGCGGAAGCGCCGTTCAAGGAGTTCTTCAACAGCTACGACCAGTACCGCGCCGATCTCGCGGCCTGGGATGCGCGCTACGGGGCCGGCGCTTCGGCCAGCGTCCCCGCTGCGACCACGCCGGTCGCCACTGCGCCGAACGTGACGCAGCAGGCTTACGCGCACTGACGCCTTTTCGGGAGCGGCCTTCGATCCATCGGCTGCCGCTCCTGAATCTGCTTTGAAGATATTTTTTGCTCTTTCATGCGTGAGAGCAGTTCGCTAAGGGGAGCGCCTTGCAGGGCGCTTGCGTCTTGCGAAGATACTGGAACGGGGCCGTAGCTCAGATGGGAGAGCGCGTCGTTCGCAATGACGAGGTCAGGGGTTCGATCCCCCTCGGCTCCACCAGTATTTGAGATCTGAAGCGATCCGGGCTGTCCCGGATCTCCCCCGGCGTGAAGCGTTTGACGCGACATGACCGGGTTTTTTGTTTATCCGCGATGGACGGAAAAACGATGGCATTGCCATCGCCGACTTCGCCTTGAACGTCTTTGAACGCGCCGGAACCCATAAGATGCATTTTCTCGACCAGGCCAAGATCTATATCCGTTCGGGCGGCGGCGGCCCCGGTGCGGTTTCCTTCCGGCGCGAGAAGTACGTCGAATACGGCGGTCCCGATGGCGGTAACGGCGGCAAGGGCGCGGATATCGTGTTCGAGGCCGTCGCCGGGCTGAACACCCTGATCGACTTCCGCTATACCCAGCACTTCAAGGCGCCGCGCGGCGGCCACGGCATGGGCAAGAACCGCAACGGCGCGGCGGGCAAGGATCTTGTCATCAAGGTTCCCGTCGGCACGCAGATCGTCGACGACGAGGACCGCGAGACGGTCCTGGCCGACCTTACCGAGGCGGGCCAGCGCGTGACCTTGATGGAAGGCGGCATGGGCGGACGCGGCAACGCCAGCTACAAGACCAGCACCAATCGCGCGCCGCGCCAGCACCAGCCGGGCATTCCGGCGCAGGAAATGTGGGTCTGGCTGCGGCTCAAGCTGCTGGCCGACGTCGGCCTGGTGGGGATGCCGAATGCGGGCAAGTCCACCTTCATCAACAAGCTGTCCAACGCCAAGGCGAAAGTCGGCGACTATGCCTTCACCACGCTGCGCCCGCAGCTTGGCGTCGTCATGCACAAGAACCGTGAGTTCGTGCTGGCCGACATTCCCGGCCTGATCGCGGGCGCGGCGGAAGGCGCGGGCATCGGGGATCGCTTCCTCGGCCACATCGAACGTTGCCGCGTGCTCGTTCACCTCATCGACATTTCGAACACCGATCCGGTCGAGGCGATGCACATCGTCGAGGAGGAGCTGGAGGCCTATGGCGGCGATCTCGACGGCAAGCCGCGCCTGGTCGCGCTGAACAAGATCGACCTCGTCGACGATGAACTGGCGGCGGCCTATGCCAAGGAACTGCTCAAGGCCGGCGCGCAGGAAGTCTTCCCGATTTCGGGCGCGACCGGCAAGGGCATGTCCAAGCTGCTCGACGCGGTGATCGACTACCTTCCCGCGGCAACCGTGACCGAACGTCCTCACGGCGAACAGGAAGAAGCCGACGACAAGCCCTGGTCACCGATCTGATCCCGGTTCGGCAATAGTTTCCTTGCGGATCAGGAGGATGTTGGCAGGCAAGGCAGTGGTCGCTAGACCATGGCGATGAAGATCGAGCAGACGCTTCTCGCCCTGGGACTTTTCCTTGCTCCGGCTGCCGCTGTCGCGCAGC
Source organism: Novosphingobium sp. ZW T3_23 (assembly GCF_044987305.1). Classification (NCBI taxonomy): domain Bacteria; kingdom Pseudomonadati; phylum Pseudomonadota; class Alphaproteobacteria; order Sphingomonadales; family Sphingomonadaceae; genus Novosphingobium; species Novosphingobium sp. ZW T3_23. The sequence goes on along the minus strand of NZ_JBJDRF010000070.1, from coordinate 6,106 downwards.
CGGCGGCACCACAGCAAGTCGTCGGCCGACCGATCGAGATCGGCACCAGCTACAGTCTCCATTCGTCCGTGCTGGACGATACGCGCGAACTGAACGTCTGGCTGCCGATCGGCTACGAGAAGTCGCAGGATCGCTACCCGGTGCTGTATCTGCTGGACGGCGGGCTGGACCAGGACTTCATCCATATCGCGGGTCTCGGCAATCTCGCCTCGCTGAGCTGGACTTATGGGCCGATGATCGTGGTCGGCGTGCAGACGAAGAACCGCCGCGCGGAGCTGACCTCGCGCCCTACCGACCCGCGCTATCTGTCGGCCTTCCCCGAAAGCGGCGGCGCCGATCGGTTTCGCCAGTTCCTGCGGCAGGACGTCATTCCCTTCGTGGAGAAGCGCTTTCGTGCGGGAGAGCGCCGCGCGATCATGGGAGAGTCGCTTGCCGGACTGTTCGTGGTCGATACCCTGTTGCACGATCCGGGCCTGTTCGGGGACTATGTGGCGATCAGCCCCAGCCTCTGGTGGGACGACCGCCGCCCGCTTGCCGATCTCGACCACACGGCGCGCCTGAAGGACCTGGCGAAAGCGCGGCTCTATCTGGCGGTGGGCGACGAGGGTGGAACGATGCAGGACGGGATCGACCGGCTGCGCACCGTGCTCTCCGCCCAGCCGTCGCAGCGCCTGACCTTCCGCTACGACGATTTCAGCAAGAGCGCGTCCCACGCCACCGTCTATCACCACGCGGCGGAAGACGCGCTGCGCTGGCTCTACCCGGCGCCGCCGTATGAAGGAGAGGGCACGCCATGGTTCATGATCGAGGGTGCCGCGCCGCCTCGAAAATAATACTGCCGCCAATGCGCCCGCGAAGCTAAGGGAGCGGTCTATGAGCAGTGATCACACCACTCCCCGAAAACCCGTCGATGGACAGGCGGCGCTGCTGATGATCGCCCTCTGCGCGATCTGGGGCATGCAGCAGACGGCGCTGAAAGCCGTGGCATCGGACATGGCGCCGGTCTTGCAGATCTGCCTGCGCTCGGGCGTCGCGGCCTTGTTCATCGCCGCGCTGGTCTTCGCGCGGGGCGAGAGCCATGCCCTGCGCGGCGGCACCTGGAAGCCGGGGATCGCGATCGGCGCACTGTTCGCGCTGGAGTACCTGTTCATGGGAGAGGGGCTGCGCTTCACCAACGCCTCGCACATGGGGATATTCCTCTACACCGCGCCGATCTTCACGGCGCTTGGGCTGCATTTCGGACTACCGGAAGAGCGCCTGAGCCCGCTGCAATGGCTGGGCATCGTCATCGCTTTCGGCGGGGTGGCAGTCTCGTTCCTCGGCGGCGCGGGATCAGGGCCCACGCGCGGCACGGCCTGGATCGGCGATCTCATGGGCATCGGTGCGGGCGCGGCCTGGGGTGCCACGACGCTGACCTTGCGGTTTTCCCGCCTCTCGCAGGCGCCGAGCACGGTAACGACGCTCTACCAGCTCCTCGGCGCCTTCGTGCTGCTGGGCCTGCTGGCGCTCGGCACCGGGCAGACCGCCGTGACGGCCACCCCGCTGCTCGGCCTGAGCATGGCGTTCCAGATCGTCTTCGTCTCGCTGATCAGCCTGCTGGTCTGGTTCGGGATGCTGCGCGTCTATCTCGCCTCGCGGCTGGGCGTGCTGTCGTTCATGACGCCGCTGTTCGGCGTGGTCTTCGGCGTCGTCCTGCTGGGCGAGCGGCTGGAACCTGCCTTCATCGGCGGCGCGATCATGGTCGTTGCCGGTATTCTCCTGGTCAGCGGCCACGAGGCGTTCCGCGCACGACGGGCAAAACGCTTCGGTTCTCCAGCATAGAAGCCGGCCGGACGGGGGCGACGGCACGGGTTGGGCGCCCTGCCGTTCCCGCGACGGGACAGGGAGGGGGCGCTTTCGCACGCGAGTCCTTTCCACGGCGCGGCATCTGTCCTAGAGGCTCTGCCTCCATGCCTGTATCGCGCCTTTCCGATCTCTCCGACAGAGCCCTTGCACCCCGCCTCGTCATCAAGGTGGGCTCGGCCCTGCTCGTCGGCAAGGAAGGCGTGCGGCGCGCTTGGCTGACCGCGCTCGTTGCGGAGATTGCCGAAGCGCGGACGCGTGGGCAGCAGGTGATCGTCGTCTCGTCGGGCGCCATCGCGCTGGGCGCGGCGACGCTGGAGCTTGAAAAGGGCGGACGCGGTTCGCTGGCCGATGCGCAGGCAGCCGCAGCGGTGGGCCAGATCGCGCTGTCCGGGCTCTGGGCGGAATTGCTCGGCAGCCACGGCCTCACCGCCGCGCAGATGCTGCTGACGCTGGACGACCTTGAGGATCGCCGCCGCTATCTCAACGTCACGGCCACGCTCACGCGCCTGCTCGATGCAGGGGCGGTGCCGGTGATCAACGAGAACGATTCGGTCGCCACCCAGGAAATCCGTTTCGGAGACAACGATCGCCTCGCCGCGCGCGTCGCGCAGGCCGCGCAGGCCAGCGCCGTGGTGCTGCTCTCCGATATCGACGGTCTTTACGATCGGCACCCCAAGGAGCCCGGCGCGCGGATGATCGCCGTGGTCGAGGGCGTGACCAGCGAAGTCCACGCCATGGCCAGCACCGAATCGAACTCGGGCATGGGCTCGGGCGGCATGGTGTCCAAGTTGCAGGCGGCCGAGATCGCGGAGCTTGCGGACATCTGCCTCGTCATCGGCAATGGCCAGCACGAGCGCCCGGTAGCGCGTATCATCGGGCAGGGTATCGGCACGCTGTTTCTTCCCCGTCCCGGAAAGAACGGGGGCAGGGCAGGCGCGCGCAAGGCCTGGCTCGGCGGGCGGCTGCGGCTCAAGGGCAGCATTCACGTCGACGCCGGTGCCGCCGCCGCGCTGACGCGGGGATCGAGCCTGCTCGCCAAGGGCGTGACCGGCGTGGAAGGCCACTTCGAACGCGGCGATCCGGTCGCCATCGTCGATGCCGAGGCGCGGGTGCTGGCCCACGGGCTCTCCGAATATCGCGCCGCCGAATGCGATGCGATCCGGGGGCTGCACTCCAGCGAACAGGCCGAGGTGCTGGGATATTCGCCCCGTTCATCCGTTGTGCATCGCGACCAGCTTGTTCTGAAGTGATGGAAATAGACCGTCCCACCATCGCGCTTACCGGCGCCACCGGCTTCGTCGGCCAATCGCTGCTCGATGAGGCCGTTGCCGCAGGCTACGACGTGCGCGCCTTGGCCCGGCGCGAGCAGGAGCCGCGCGAGAACGTCACCTGGGTTCGCGGCGAACTGCGCGACACCGCCTCGCTATCCGAACTGACGCGCGGCGCCGAGGCGATCCTGCATGTCGCCGGCGTAGTGAGCGCACCAGACGCCGCGAGCTATGAGGCAGGCAACGTTACCGGCACGCTCAACCTGATCGAGACGGCCGTTGCGAAAGGCATCCGCCGCTTCGTCTTCGTTTCCTCGCTCTCCGCGCGGGAGCCGCAGCTTTCCGCTTATGGTGCCTCCAAGGCCAAGGCCGAGAAGTTCCTGCGCGCCAGCCCGCTGGACTGGACCATCGTGCGCCCGCCCGCCATCTACGGCCCGCGCGACAAGGAAATGTTCGAGCTGTTCCGCGCCGCGCGCTGGGGCGTGGTGCCGGTGCCCAAGGGCGGCTCCGCCTCGATGATCCACGTCGAGGATCTCGCCCGCCTGCTGGTGGCGCTGGTGCCCGGCGGTGAGGATGTGACCGGCAAGCTGTTCGAGCCGGACGACGGCAAGCCGCTCGGCTGGGACAATGTCGAGATGGCCCGCGCCATCGGTGCCGCCGTCGGTCGCCGGGTGCGGGTGCTCTCGCTGTCACCCGGTGCGCTGAGCAAGGCGGCGCGGGTGGACCAGTTCCTGCGCGGTGACGGTGCGAAGATGACCGCCGACCGGGCGGCCTATTTCAGCCATCCGGACTGGGTGGTCGCTGCCGAGGCGGCCGTTCCAGCTTCGATCTGGGAGCCGCGCATCGATACGCGCGACGGGCTGCGGGCTACTGCCGAGTGGTATCGGGCTAACGAGTGGCTTTGAAGTAGTAGGAAGTCCTGGGGGATGATCCCCCAGACCCTCGGAATGTCCGCCTTGCGCACTCGCTATTCGTAGTGCGCTCCTTGCGGCGCAGCCAATTGTCTCCCGACGCAGCCATGGGCGCTAGACGGATAGTCGGGGCGCTACCTCGACAGTAACGGGGTGCAGGGGTGATGACCCCTGCTTCTTCCCTCTTACTACTTCACCGAAACCGCAGCCTGCACCACCCCGGAGCAGGCCCCGAACCCGATCGAAACCGCGCCTTCCGCCACGAAGCGGCCCGAAAGCACCAGTTCGTCGCCGTCCTCCAGGAACGTGCGCGTTTCGCCGGTCGGCAGGGTCAGCGCCTGGCGGCCGGCGCGGGTGATTTCCATCAGGCTCCCTTGCGAGCCGTCTTCCGGGCCCGAGATGGTGCCGGTGCCGAGCAGGTCGCCGGGGTTCATCTCGCAGCCGTTGGAGGCATGGTGCGTGATCATCTGCGCGATGGTCCAGTACATGTTGCTGGCGGGGCCATGGCTGAGGCGTTGGGCAGGGAGGCCCTGATCGCGCATCTTGCCGGTGCTGAGCGCCACTTCGAGGTCGAGCGAGAGCGCGCCTTCGCGCTGGTCGGCGTCTTCCCAGAGATAGGGCAGGGGCTGGGGGTCGCCTTCGGGGCGCGGCGGCTGCGCGATGCGGAAGGGGGCGAGCGCCTCTATTGTCACGATCCAGGGCGAGACGGTGGTGAGGAAGCTTTTGGAAAGGAACGGCCCGAGCGGCTGATATTCCCAGGCCTGCACGTCGCGCGCGGACCAGTCGTTGAGCAGGGTCACGCCGGCGACATGGTCGAGCGCCTCGCCGATGGCGATCGGCTGGCCGAGCTGGTTGCCCTGCGCCATCCACACGCCGAGTTCGAGTTCGTAGTCGAGCCGGGCGATCGGGCCGAACGAGGGATTTTCGGCGTCGGGCGCCTTGGTCTGGCCATTGGGGCGGACCACCGGGGCGCCGCTCGCCCGCACGGTGGAGGCGCGGCCGTGATAACCGATGGGGACGTGCTTGTAGTTGGGCAGCAGCGGATTGTCGGGGCGGAACAGCTTGCCGATATTGGTCGCGTGGTGGATGCCGACGTAGAAATCGGTGTAGTCCGCGATCCGCGCGGGCAGGTGGATCGCCGCCTCGGCCATCGGCACCAGCAGCGGCTCGATTTGCGCGCGTTCAGCAGCGCCTTCAGCGAGGAGTGCGGAAATCCGGCGGCGCAAGGCGCGGCGCGGAACCGCACCTAGCGCGAGGAGCGGGTTGAGGCTTTCGCCCGAACCGGCGCGCGCGGCATCCAGCGCCTCGCCTTCCAACAGCCCCGTCCCGGCCAGCGCCGAAAGGTCGAGGATGCTGTCACCGATCGCCACGCCGCCGCGCCGGGTTTCGCGGCCCTCTCCACGACGAGAGAACACGCCGAACGGCAGGTTCTGGATCGGGAAGTCGCCGTGGCCGTTCGCGCTTTCCACCCAGGACCGCAGGGCGCTGTCGTGGGTTTCGTCGATCGTGGCCATGGGATTCTCCTCTTCCGTATTCTGGTTGGCGTATTCTGGTTGGAGGGCACTCCTAGCCGGTCGGAATGGCGGCGTCACGGCTCGTCTTCGTCGCTGCTCACATTGTCCCAGCCGTGGGTCTCGGTCATGAGGAAGGGCACCGGATTGCCGCGCGCATCGCGAGCGGGGCGAAAGCGGAAGCGTTCGGTGATGCGACGGCAGGTGCCGTCGTCCACGTCCGCCCTGCCGCTGGACACGACCACCGTGCAGCCGCTGACCCGCCCGTCCACGCCGATCCGGTATCGCACGGTAATATCGGCCCCGGTGCGGGACTTGCGAACGTCCGGCGGGAGGTCGGAAAAGCGGATGCGTCCAGCGGTCTGGCGGGGATAAGTGGCGACGCCGCTGTTCGCGCCGGTACCATCTCCGCCTCTGCCGCCACCGCCGGTTCCCGTACCCCGGCCGCCAGCGCCGCTGCCGGTCCCGGTCGATCCCGCGCCTTGCGATGACTGCGAGCCCGTGCCGGGGTTCGGCGCGGCGACGATCGGCGGCGTCACCGGAAGGACGATGCGCGGGGGCGGGGCGACGA